>NZ_CAQIVA010000024.1:0-27424 GCF_948810725.1 uncultured Rikenella sp. | reverse complement strand
AGAACTTTTGCAGAGGTCGTCCCGGTGGGACGACCACGGGTTATCTCCGCCTCGTGCGTTGGGCTGTGGTTTTCCGGCGCGGGCGCATTGGGGTAATACTCGCATTATAGCGCCCCGCCGAGAAAACCCAGCCCAACCTACCGGGCAGACACGGCCAGAGCATCCCGCAGGGATGCGCTCTGAAGTTTTTTTGGTTCTTTTTGTTCACAACCGACGCTGCCAGCGAGGGCAATGCAAACATGGTTTGCAAATTGCCGAGCAGCGAGGAGGAAAACGAGCGCAGCGAAGTTAAAAAGAACAGTACCCTCCCGGGCAAGTACAAATAATCGAAACGATCAAATTATGAAAACCTATATCCAGCCGCCGCGTACAGCATGGGAAGACCTCCTTACGCGACCCCTGCAACAAGAGAACGAGACGATCCGTAAACGGGTAGAAAATATCATCGAGCACGTCCGGAAAGACAGAGACGCCGCCCTGCGCGAGCTCGCCGACCAGTTCGACGGCGTGAAAATCGACTCACCAGCCGTTACCGACGACGAGATTGCAAAAGCCGACGAACTATTGGACGACGCATTGAAAAACGCCATCCGACAGGCACGAGAGAATATCATCGCCTTTCACCGCGCGCAACGGATGGAGCCGATACGCATCGAAACGATGCCGGGCGTCTGCTGCGAACAGCGGAGCGTGGCCATTCATAGTGTGGGGCTTTACGTGCCGGGCGGGAGCGCGCCGCTCTTTTCGACCGTGCTGATGCTGGCCGTTCCGGCACAGATTGCAGGTTGCAAGGAGATTGTGCTCTGCACGCCGCCGCGACGGGACGGGACGGTGGCGCCGGAAATCTTGTGGACAGCACAATTGTGCGGGGTAACGCGAATGTTCAAAGTCGGTGGGGCACAGGCCGTAGCGGCGATGGCGTTCGGGACGGAGAGCGTGCCGCGGGTCAACAAGATTTTCGGGCCGGGGAATCGCTATGTGACGACGGCCAAACAGTTGCTGGGGCTGAGTGCGGTGGCGATCGACATGCCGGCGGGGCCGTCGGAGGTGATGGTGCTGGCGGACGACACGGCACGGGCGGATTTCGTGGCGGCGGACTTGCTCTCGCAGGCGGAACACGGGCCGGACAGCCAGGCGATACTGGTGACGACCTCTCCTGCCTTGGCGACGGCGGTGGAAACGGAGGTCTCGCGGCAGCTGGCCCTGCTGGGCCGGGCCGAGATTGCGACGCAGGCGTTAGCGGAAAGCCGTATCTTCGTGGTGGCTTCGGTGGCGGAAATGGTCGAAATGGCGAACCTATATGCGGCGGAACACCTGATCGTGGAAACGGAGGAGCCGGAGGCAATTGCGGCGCAGATCGAGAATGCGGGGAGCATCTTTCTGGGACACTACTCGCCGGAGAGCGTGGGGGACTATGCTTCGGGGACGAACCACACGCTACCGACGAGCGGCTGGGCAGCGGCGTACAGCGGGGTGAATCTGGACAGCTTTTGCAAAAAGATCACGCTCCAACGGCTGACACCCGAAGGGCTTCGAAATATCGGCGGGGCGGTGGAACGGATGGCAACGGCGGAGGGGTTGGATGCGCACCGAAATGCGGTGACGATAAGACTCAATTCGTTGAAATAATTAGGTTCGTTTATCTGTACTTTGTGCCGGACGGAACCGTACCTTTTCTTCAGAAAAGGTACCCAAAAGACTTTTGCAGAGGTCGTCCCGGTGGGACGACCACGTGTTCTTTCCGCCTTGTTTCGTTGGGCTGTGATTTTCAGGCGCGGCGCGCGTGGGGGACTCGCCTATTATTAGCGCGCCCGCCGAAAATCCAGCCCAACCTACCGGGCAGACACGGCCAGAGCATCACGCAGGGATGCGCTCTAAAGTTTTTTTGGTTCTTTTTGTTCACAACCGACGCTGCCAGCGAGCGCAATGCAAACGTAGTTTGCAAATTGCCGAGCGGCGAGGAGGAAAACGAGCGCAGCGAAGTTAAAAAGAACAGTACCCTCCTGATAAGGTGCAAATAAACGAATGAATTAAAAACAAAATATGGAAATCACATCGCTTTTCCGCGAGAATATCAAACAGTTGGCCCCGTATTCGACCGCCCGCGACGAGTACGAAGGAGAGTTGGGGATCTACCTCGACGCCAACGAGAACCCCTTCGACAACGGCTTCAACCGCTATCCCGACCCGCACAACAAGCGCATCCGGGCCAAAATCGCAGCCATGCGGGGCATAGCCGCCGACCGGATTTTCGTGGGCGGGAACGGCAGCGACGAAGCGATCGACCTGATATTCAGAGTCTTTTGCGAGCCGCAGCAGGACGAAGCCATCTCCATTGCACCGAGCTACGGCATGTACCGCGTGGCCGCGGCGACCAACGACGTAAAGCTGGTCGAAGTGCCTCTCGCACAGGACTTTCGCCTCGACGCGGCGGACTTTCTGTCGAAAGTGACGCCGCAGATGAAGCTGGCGTTTCTCTGCTCGCCGAACAATCCGTCGGCCAACCTGCTCGACCCGGTGGAGGTCGAGAAAATCATTCGGGGATTCGGGGGGATCGTGGTGCTGGACGAGGCCTATATCGACTTTGCGGAGCACGAGGGGTTCCTGCCGCGGCTGGCGGAATTTCCGAACTTAGTGGTGCTGCAAACGCTCTCGAAAGCGTGGGGGATGGCAGGCATAAGGATCGGATTCGCGTTCGCCGACCCGGAGATCGTGGGGGCTATGGGGCGGATCAAGTATCCCTATTCGGTGAATGTGATTACCGAACGACTGGTTTTGAGCGAATTGGATCGCGAAGCAGTTCGCCGCGAGCAGATCGCGACGCTGATCGACGAGCGGAAAAAACTGGTCGCAGCGTTGGAGAAAATGCCGCTGATCCGGCGGGTGTTCGCTTCGGATGCTAATTTCGTACTGGTGCAGGTCAATGAGCCGCGGGAAGTCTACAACCGGTTGATCGAACGGGGAATCATCGTGCGCGACCGCTCGAAAATTGCCGGGTGCGAGGGGTGCCTGCGGCTGACGGTAGGGACGCCGGAGGAGAATGCGGCGCTGATCGAGGCGTTACAGAACCTCGACAAGCCTTTCGCGGGGCTGGTTCCGGCCTCTTCGGGGGGACGTTGCGTGACGGTGACGCGGCGGAGTCGGGAGACGGACATTACGGCCACTTTGGACTTGGACAATACTTCGCCGTCGCAAATATCGACCGGGCTGGGATTTTTCGACCACATGCTCGACCAGATCGTGCATCACGGGGCCTTCTCCCTGCAACTCTCGGCCAAGGGGGACTTGCAAGTGGATGAACATCATACGATCGAGGACGTGGCGCTGGTGTTGGGCGAGGCGTTTCGGCTGGCATTGGGCGACAAGCGGGGGATCGGACGGTACGGATTCGCGCTGCCGATGGACGAGAGCCGGGCATTGGTGCTGCTGGATTTCGGGGGGCGGATCGCGACGCGGTGGGACGTGAAGCTGAAGCGCGAACGGATCGGGGATGTACCGACGGAGCTGTTCGAGCACTTTTTCGACAGTTTCGCGCAGGCGGCGCGCTGCAATCTGCACATCGTAGCGCGGGGGCGCAACGAGCACCACAAGGTGGAGGGGATTTTCAAGGCTTTCGCGCGGGCTTTGCGGATGGCAGTGGAGCTCAAACCGCTGGATTTCAGCCTGCCGAGCTCGAAAGGAATGCTTTAAACCGAAACGTATGGTAACTATTATAGATTACGGAACGGGAAATTTGCGGTCGGTCATCAACGCGTTCGAGCGGTTGGGAACGGACTACCTGCTGACCTCTGACCCGGTCGCTATACAAAAAGCCGAACGCGTGCTGTTGCCGGGAGTGGGCGAGGCGACGACGGCGATGGCGCAGTTGCGGGACAAAGGGCTGACCGACCTCCTCCGTCATTTGAAATGCCCCGTGCTGGGGATTTGCCTGGGGATGCAGCTGCTGTGCGCCTACAGCGAGGAAGGAGAGACGGAGTGTCTGGGCGTCTTTCCGAACCGGGTACGGCGGTTTCCAGCCGATGCGGGAGTCAAAGTGCCGCACGTGGGATGGAATTCGATTCACGACCTCAAATCGCCGCTGTACAAGGATATTAAAGAGGACGAATACGTCTATTACGTACACTCCTATGCGGCGGAAATCAACGAATGCACGGCGGCGGCGACCGACTACGGCGGGTGGTTCAGCGGCTCTTTGTATAAGGACAATTTCTACGGCTGCCAGTTCCACCCGGAAAAAAGCGGCGCGGTAGGCGGGCAGATTTTAGCTAACTTTCTGACACTATGAAAATCGAGATTATACCGGCGATCGACATGATCGGCGGGCAGTGCGTGCGGCTGACGCAAGGGGACTATGCCCAAAGGACGACTTACGGGGCTGACCCGGTGGAGATCGCCAAGAGTTACGAGGCGATCGGGATTCGGCGGCTCCATGTGGTGGATTTGGACGGGGCGAAGGCGGCGGCGCCGCAGAACCTGGACACGCTGCGGAAGATTGCCACGGCAACGAAACTCGACATTCAGTACGGCGGCGGAATCAAGAGCGGCGAGGCGTTGGAGGCGGTGCTGGCAGCGGGGGCCAATCGGGCGATCTGCGGCAGCGTGGCGATCACGGCGCCGGAGCGGTTCGAGGAGTGGCTGGCTGCTTACGGAGCGGAGCATATTATCCTCGGGGCGGATACCCGGGCGGGAAAGGTGGCGATCAACGGGTGGCTGGAGTCGTCGGAGACAGATGTACAGACGATCGTTCGACGGTTTGCGGCGCGGGGTTTGCGGCAGGTGATCTGCACGGACATTTCGCGCGACGGGATGCTCACGGGGCCCAATTTCGAACTCTACGCTACCTTGCAAGGGGAATTCCCGAACATCGACATGACGGTCAGCGGAGGGATTTCATCGATGGACGACCTGGTGCGGCTGGACGGAATGGGGCTGCGAAGCGTCATCGTGGGCAAGGCGATTTACGAGGGGAGAATCACGCTTAAAGAGTTGGAAAAATGCTTGCAAAACGGATAATTCCCTGCTTAGACATCAAAGACGGACGGACGGTCAAGGGGGTCAATTTTGTGGGATTGCAAAATGTGGGCGATCCGGTGGAGCTGGGCCGCAAGTATGCGGACGAGGGGGCGGATGAGCTGGTCTATCTGGACATCAGCGCAACGGTCGAGGGACGGAAAACGTTCGGGGAGCTGGTGGCACGGATTGCACGTGAGATCGATATTCCGTTCACGGTGGGGGGCGGGATTTCGACGGCGGCGGATGCGGGGGCGCTCTTACTGGCGGGGGCGGACAAGGTGACGGTGAACAGCGCGGCGGTGCGCCGACCGGAGCTGATCGACGAGATCGCGGGGCGGTACGGGCGGCAGTTTATCGTGGTGGCGATCGACGCGCGGATGGATGAGACGGGACGTTGGGTGGTGACGACGCACGGAGGACGACAACCCTCTGAGCGCGAACTATTTTCGTGGGCGAGGGAGGCACAGGAACGGGGGGCGGGGGAAATTCTGTTCACGTCGATGAACCACGACGGGACGAAGAGCGGTTATCCGTGCGAGACGTTCGCACGGCTGGCTTCGGAGCTGTCGATCCCGGTGATCGCTTCGGGCGGGGCGGGGACGGTGGATCACATCGCAGAGGTGCTGACGGCGGGACGGGCGGATGCGGCGCTGGCGGCATCGATTTTCCACTACGGAGAGATTCCGATTCCAGTGCTGAAGCGCGCGCTGAATGAGCGAAAAATTCCTGTAAGAATCTAAAAAACAACACACTTATGACACCAGACATCAAAAAGTTGGATTTCGCGAAAAACGGCGACGGGCTGTTGCCGGCGATCGTTCAGGATGACAGGACGCTGCAAGTCCTGATGCTGGGCTACATGAATCGAGAGGCTTATGAAAAAAGCGTCACGGAGGGGCGCGTGACGTTTTACAGCCGGACGAAGAAACGGCTCTGGACGAAGGGCGAGACGAGCGGTAATTTCCTGAATATCTGTTCGGTGGCAATGGACTGCGATGCGGATACGCTGCTGATCCGGGTGATTCCTGCGGGGCCGGTGTGCCATATGGGCAATGCGAGCTGCTTCACGGAGTTACCGACGGAAACGGAGGGTTTCATCCGCTATTTGCAATCGGTTATCCAGCAGCGGCACAGGGAGATGCCGGCGGCGTCCTACACGACGAAGCTGTTCGAGCGGGGGATCCACAAGATTGCGCAGAAAGTGGGCGAGGAGGCGGTGGAGACGGTGATCGAGGCGGTGGCGCAGAACAAGCCGGACTTGATCTATGAGGCGTCGGACTTGGTCTACCACTTGCTGGTGCTGTTAGAGGCGAATGGTCTTTCGCTGGCGGACTTGGAAAAAGAACTGGCCAAGCGACATAAATAACCGTTCGTTTACCGTGTCTACCCGCAGGGAACTGCCGCTTGTTGGCTTCGCCTTCCTCCTGGCACCTCGGCCATTCAAACAAGTTTGATGGCACTCGGTTGCTGCGTCGGTTTTTCGGTTCTTTTTGTTCACAACCGACGCTGCCAGCGAGAGCAATGCAAACAAAGTTTGCGAATTGCCGAGCGGCGAGGAGGAAAACGAGCGCAGCGAAGTTAAAAAGAACAGTACCCTCCAGCACAAATACAAATAAACGAACGGTTATTTAATCAGATTGACGCCGTCCGTCCAGGAGATCTTCTCGTCCTTCTCCCACCACGATCCATGCTCTGCCGTCGGGCGATCCAGATCGCAGAAATCATTCCCCCGCTTCATCTCCTCCTTCAGCGCCGCACGATACCTCTCCGCCAGTTTGTGTACCCTCTTCGACGGCGTCCCAGCCAACAAGTTCGTCATCTCCCACGGATCATTCCTGAGATCGAACAACTGCTCCGTAATCTTGCCCTCCACGTTGTAAACGATATACTTTCGGCCATCCATCACCAGCGCCCGGTGGATACTCGAATAAGCCAGCCACACCCGGTCGCGCGGCGTCTCGCCCTTCGCCCCCTTTTTCAAAGCAGCAGCCAGCGACCGCCCCGTCACCGACCCCGCCGGCGGAATGCCCAGCAGTTCCGACAACGTCGGATTGATGTCATACAGGTAGCACAACCCCTCGTTCCGCTCCCCTTTCGGGATGCCCGGTGCCCAAACCACCAGCGGCACCTTGATGCTGTGATCGTACAGACTCTGCTTGCCCATCAGCCCGTGCTGCCCCATCGCCAGACCGTTGTCGCCCGCGAAGACCACGATCGTATGCTCCAGCTTACCGCTCTTTTCGAGCGCATCGATCACCCGACCGATCTGTGCATCCACCTCGCTGATCATCCCATAGTAATCCGCCAGCTCCTTCCGCACCGTAGCCTTGTCGCGCGGAGCAGGAACCACGACCTCATCCCGCACCTGCAACTCTCCGTTGTCGAACGCATGCTGCGGGCGATAATTCACCGGCAGCTTGATCGTGTCCGGATCATACAAAGTTCCATACCACGGATGACGGTTGCGCGGGTCGTGTGGCGAAGTGAACGCCACATAGGCGAAAAACGGCGTCGTATCCCCCGCCGAACGGGTCAGAAAATCGACCGCCGCGTCGGCATACATCTCCGACGAGAATTTCGGCCCCACGAACGGTTTTTGATTTTTATAATCTCCCTTCGGATCGTAGTGCATCAGCAGCGGCGTCACATGGCCGCCGTCTTCGTACCGGTGCATCCCGCCGAAATAGATATTCTCAGCCTCGGAAAACGCCCGGTTGAACGACTCGAAATCCGAATGCCACTTGCCCGTCTCGAAGGTGCGGTAACCCTCCCTGCGCAACTGCTCCGGCAGCATCGTGTGACGCGGGGCGATTACCCAGCCGTCCTGCGCGATCTCGAACACCCCGCGGCCCGTCATGATCATCGCCCGGCTGGGCATCGACAGCGCCCCGCCGATCGCTCCGTTGGTATAGCAGTTGGTGAAAGCCGTCCCCTGGCTATAGATATAGTCGATGTTCGGCGTATGCACGTCCTCGCGACCGAGGGCGCGGATCGCATTGTTCTGGAAATCGTCGGTGAGGATGAACAGCACGTTCATGCGCTGCTGCGCCGAGGCTCCCGCGCCGACCAAAGCAAGAGCCGACAGGGTGAGCAGAGTCTTTTTATCCATGAATCATTGGTATGAACAGAGGCAAATGTACGAAAACTTCTCCTGCATTTTCAGCTGCCTCTCTCTCCCACCCTCTCTCTTTAGCATTGGGATTTTTCATATTTTTATAATACCTTTACACCGATTCAATCTTATAAAATTCATACATATTATATGATGACCGACGCCCAACGTATCCAAGCTTTACTGACATACACCCGACTGAACGGGAAAAAATTCGCCGAACGGATCGGACTGAAACACCCGGACACGGTCTACCACATTCAGCGGGGACGAAACGGAATCTCGGATCGGCTGGCCGAACGGATCGTGACGGCGTTTCCGGAGGTAGCCAAAGGATGGCTCCGCTCGGGGGAGGGCGAGATGCTCCGTGACGCCGGGACGGGGGAGGAGACGGCCACGGTGGTTCGACCGATCCGCACGCGGACGAGAGACATTCGGGTAGAGCGTCAGCGGGTGCCGCTGTACGATTTCGAAGCGACAGCGGGACTGACGCCGATCTTCACGAACCAAAACGTGCCGATCGACTACCTGTCGATTCCCGACCTGCCGCGATGCGACGGGGCGGTCTACGTCCGGGGCGATTCGATGTACCCGCTGCTCAAGGCGGGGGACATCGTGATGTACAAACAGATACAGGATTTCTACAACATCATCTGGGGCGAAATGTACCTGATTTCGTTCAGCTACGAGGGCGAGGAGTACATCACGGTGAAGTTCATCAAAAAAATTGAGGGACGGCCGGACTATGTCCTGTTGGTGAGCCACAACCCGCACCACGCTCCGAAAGAGATTCCGGTATCGGCGATTCGCGCGCTGGCGATGGTGAAGGCTTCGGTACGGTTCAATACGATGGGCTGACGGGAAGCGGCTCCAAATGTCGCAAATGCACGCTCACGGGTTGAAAAACCGGGAAGAGGCGACGAAAAACGGCTGTAAAGGTCGGCCATTCGGCCTCGCTTATGCCCGCCACCTTTACATCGATACAAAAAGAGCGGTGCTGGCGACCGGCATCGTAACGGTGGAGACCGTCGTGGAGCGCCTGGCGGGCATGATCCAACAGAAACGCATCGCGAACGACCGTTGCAGAGGTCGCCCCGAGCGCTTCGGCCAACAGTTCGATGGAGCGCGGGGTGCCGCTCAAGCGGTAAACCAGCAACACGCGCCGAAGCAGATCGCGCAGCTGAATCGCGCCGAGGTCGGGAAGCAGCTCCACGGGGATGCCGAACTGACGCAGGTAGAGCGTGAGTTTCCGCAGGTCGCCCTCCTGCTCCGGAGCGATCGCCAGCTGGTCGGCGGCAAGCGAGAGCAGACGCTCCCGGAATGTATGGTCGAGGGCCAGGGTCTGCGTGCTTTGAATGCTTTCGGGTAGGAGTTCCATAGTTACAAATAATCGACGGTTACCGCGCCCTGTACATAAAAATCGGCCGGGCGTTTGACCGGAATGTTCGAAAAATCCACGGCGGCCACGGATAACACACCGTCGGCGGCCAGCACGGCCCGCTCCAGATCGTAGGCGCCGAAGTCGCCGGCATAATGGAGCGAAAGAGTGCCGAAATACGCGGCTATCTTGCGATTCACGTTTCTCTCCAGCGTCTCCCGGTCGGCACCCAGAACGGCCCGCACGGACACGCGGCCGGAGAGGGGCACCGGATGGGCTTCGGAGAAGATGAACTTCGGGCCGATCACACCGAAATCCGCTGCCTGAATCGTATTCAAAATCGTCTGCTCCAGCTCTGCGGTGTGGACGGCACCGGATTCCACACCATCCTGCGAGACGGCGCGCATCAACGGGGTCAGTCGAATCGTGCCGGGCGGCAGGGTCGGCTCGTCGCTCTTGCGGGTGATCATCAAATCCGACACCTCGGGCAGGGAGAGGATCCGTTGCCGATAGGCCTCTTCCGTTCCAATCGCCTGATGCGTGTTGTTCAATATCCGCAGGCGGTATTCGTCGTCCGCCTCGTCCGACAGGCGGCTCACGCCGAACAGGGCGCCCCAATCGTCGAGGGCCGGAGCCGTGGCGTACTGCACGAAATTCTGACGCATCAAAAACTCCATCCGCGCGCGGAGCACGTTTTCGCGGTAGGCCATCACGTCGATCAGAATCCGCTCGGGATCGGCCGGATGGAGCGTCTCGCCCGCCGCTTGCTGATAGGTGGCTATGGTTTCGGAGAGAATCGCCTCCGGATCGTTCGCAATAAACTGTATCTCGCTCATAGGTTATTGAATGGTTGCGACGGCCGGAGCCGTCGTGGTTCCCGTTTGGGCGGTGGGGCCGCCGGCGGTGCTGACCGGAATCCCGGCCGCGATGGTGATGGTCGCACTCCTGATGTAGGTGTCGATCAGGTCGGCCAGGGTACCGGCAAAGTCGGAGTCGCTGACTTCGGTGCGAGAGCGCATGTCGGTCAGCAGATCGAGTATCTGCGTTTTAAGGAGTTGTTTGTTCAGCATGGCGGCTATTTCAGCAGGTTATCGAGGTCTTGAACGGCTTTTTGTATGGCTTGTACGGTCGGCGGAAGCGGCGTGCCGCTGGGCCCCATCGGGGTGGAGACGGTCAGGTTTTGAATGGCGGTTAAAATGTCGTTCAAAAGGGTTTTCAAGTCGTTCGAAGCGTTTTTCAAGGAGGCTTTATCATCGTCGATCCGGAACGTCATCTTTCCGACCTGTCGGTAATAGCCCTCGGCGGTCGCTTCGGAAGGTACCGGATCGCTGTCGGAAAAGACCGCTCCTAAGGCGATGTTTTTACCGCTCTCCAACCAGCATACGACTTGTGTGCCGACGGACGGTAGAACGAAGCTATTGTTTCCGCCCGCTGTAGTTTGGAGTACCACGCATTCGGCCGAGGTACCGAGATGTTCGAAATCGACGCTCACCGCTCCGCGGCCTGCATGGTGCTGGGTTACGGTTCCTATCTCGATCATTTGGCTGGCGGTTTTTGAAGGGTGACACAGGTGGTGTAGCCCGACGAGCTGTCGGAATGGGTGGCCTCGCTGATGTAATACAGGTCGTCGAACCGGCCGAAGCCGCTCATCCGAACGCCTACGCCGGCCCGCAAACGCACATCGCCCAACAGCGTCAGACTGAACTCGACGCCCGATTTATTACGGTCAGCGATATAGTCCCGGGCCTTTTGACGGGCTTCGGAGCTGCTCTTCACCTCTTCCCAACGCACAGCCTCGCCGCCGCCCTTGATGCGGGCGTCATACGTGCCGGATATCTGTTTCTTCGACTTCCGATCCCACCATTTGACCGTACATTTCGAGAGGCGGCCAGCCGCAATATCTTTTACATCGTAGTCGATGACATCTCCCCGTTTTATTTCCAGTTGGCCGATCTGGCCGAGCTGTTGGATCGGGTAGAAGATCAAATCCGTCCCCTCCACTTTGCAAATCCGGCCGAGTTCGCAGGCCAGCCGGTTCAGAAACCGGAGGCCGGTTTCGTTCTGAATCCCCGACCAGGTGCCGGACAGATCGCCTCGGGCCCGGCATCCCAGCGTTTCGGCCACCTCGTTCACGATGTCGGCCACGGCCCGGCCCGCATGATTCCGCCGCTGCACCGGGGCGCCGAGCCCCGAGGAGCGGAGCGATAGGGCACGAATACGACAAGCGTCCTCGGCACCGCCGCCCGACAGACTGACCTCGTCGACCCAGAAGATTCCGGTATCGAGCATATCGCCACCTTCGTAGCCCATCAGGATATGGATTTCATCGTCGATGTCGGGATACCAGTCTGCCCAAAAGAGCCCCTCCCGGTTGGAGAGGTCGATTTCGATCTCTCCGGCCCGACCGTCCAGAAAATCTTTGAAGGTCACTCCGCGAAGGATCGGGGCGAAGTCTCCGGAGACATCCTTGCCTTCGTAGGTAATGACGGTTTTGGGTTTTAGTCCTGTTTCCACGGCGCTTTGGTTTGAGTCATGCGTTCGGCGGGGGCGGCGATCTCGGGCACAACGATCTGGGCCCCTTCCGGAATGTGATTCTCGCAGAGGGAGACGAGCGCCGGATTGGCGGCCATCAAGGCGGGAGCCAAAGCGGCGTCGCCCAGCAGATCATAAGCCAGTAAGTCCCACCGATCGCCGTATTTTGAAGTCGTAACAATCATTTGTTGGTCGTTTTGCGGTTGCTCTTTTCTGTGGCCGGTCTACTCTCTGCATTGCGGTTATTTATCACCACCCGGTCAGCGTATTCCAGCAGCGACAAGGTGAAGTCGGCCTCCTGAATCGTCCCCCGAGCATCCGTGCGGGTGACGGTTACTCCGCGTTCGGCCACCACGTAATCTCCCTTGTAGACGCCGTCGGCGAAGACGAACCGTTGCGGCGAACCGCTCCGACACAGGAGGTCGAACTGACGCAGGATTTCGGGAATGTCGTGGCCGAGCCGGGCGCGCAGACTGATATTCAGGGTGATTTCCGAGAGGGTCTCTCCCTTGGCCTGAAGTACGGGTTTTCCGGTGGCGATTTCGTGTCGGGCGTAGTTGTATCCGATCGTCTCCTCGAATCCGGTCAGGCTGTCCGGCGAGGTCAGCCGGAGATCACCCAAGCGCAGGTATTCCATAATTGCCTCGATTGTTTTTGCGATTCTCTTCGTTGATGATCCGGGTCAGTTCGCCGGCGAACTGACGGAAAAAATCCATCAGTTCGTCCCGACTTTTGCGGGACATATCTCCGGAGATATGGACGGTGGGTTTGAAATCGACCTGCACGGTCGGAGCAGCCGAAAGCGGCATGCCGAACGAGCCCGCACCCGCATCACGCCCCAACGAAGGAAGCGAGACCGGTTCCGAAGCGACGTAACCGGTCATCTCCGGCCCGCCCATGGGCAACTCCATTCCCTGCAACAGTTTCGGATCGAGATCGGATAAATCCATCTGCTCCATATCGAGGTCTCCGAATGGAGCCCCGAAACCGGCCAATTCCGGATGTTCCGAATTCACGGAGCCGGTTAGCGCCTGCCAGTCCGGCAGGGCGCTACCGGTCGAGGCCGTCTCCCGATTCGGCTGCGCGGCCTGTTTCCGTTCCTCTTTCGCCCGCTCTTTTTCAGCCTGCTTGGCCTGCTCCTCGGTCAGGTGCATGCGGTAGTTCCCACCGATACCTCGGGCCGTATCGACAGCCTCTTTGACCGGCTTCGTGAAAGCGTCGGCCGCCCCTCCGAATCCCTCTTTGAGCGAGTCCCAAGCCCCGCCCCAGTCTCCGCTGAATACCTTGCCGACCGCTCCGGCCAATCCGCCGATCAGGGCTCCGGCGGCCTTGAACGGCGCGATCATCCAATCGATAATCGCTTGTCCGAACCCCTTGATCGTGTCCCAAATGGTATAAACGACGGCACGAAACCCGGCGAACTTATCCCAACAAATGGCGATGGCCGCGACTAAGGCGATGATACCGAGAACGATCCAGGTAATCGGGTTGGCCAACAGAGCCGCTGTCCAGGCCCAGGTCGAAGCAATGGCGCTGGTCAGGGCCGGAATCACACCGGTCATCATCGTCACCTTGGCCAACCGCAACGCTTTGGTCAAACCGCCCTGCACCAACGTGGCCAATGCCGTCCGCTTGCTCCACAGCGAGGTGACTGCGCTGGCCACGAGCTGCGCTTTGGAACATACCGCAGTCCACAAAGCCGATGCCTTGGTCGCAATCGAATGGGCCATCGTCACCCACCAGGCACGAGAAGTCAGCGCATTGTAAACCACCAGAAGAGCATTCCCCGTCAAGATTGCCGCGTTTTTCAGCCATATCCCGAACGCCGCGGCCTTACCGGCAGTCGCCGTTCCTTTCATTCCTCTTACCACATCGACTATCGCTTCGCCTATGCTCCACAGGGCCTCGGCCAGCGGAGCAAAACTCAGTACCATACTGCCGAATCGACTGCCCACCTGAATCACATCCAGCATACATTTCGAGCTCTCGGTGAGTTTCATGCTCCACTCATCGAAACGAGCGGCCTGTACCTCCAAACGGTGGTTCCAGTTGTCGGTACGGGTGGCAGCCTGCTCGGTCGCCGTCGCGGTATCCGTCACCTGTTGCGTCACGGTTCCCACGGCCTGAGCATTGCGAATCAGGAATTGAGCCGCATCGACGTTCTCGGCACCGAAAGTCCTCGACAACGCGGCCGTATCGGTCAGCATGGGTTGCAAAGCCGCCAACGCATCGGAGAGCGAGGTTTTTCGAAAGTCCACCCCCAATGCCGTCTGCATCGTACCGAGCATCTGGCGGAGAGCCATACCGGCTCCGGCCCCTTTCTGGTCATTTCGGCTCAACACCTCCAGCGCGGCGGTGGTCTGTTCAACGGAAAGCCCGGCCTCGGAGGCTGTCGAACCGACCGTCCGGAGCGATTCGGCCAGATCGCCGACGCGGGCGTCGCCGGCTTGGGCACCGGCCGCCAGCACGTTGATGACTCGACCGGCGTCGGAAGCGGAAAGCCGAAACCGGCTCATGGTGCTCCCCAAGGCTCCGGCGGCCTCGTCCAACGAGATTCCGACTGCCTGAGCCAACGTAACACTCTGCTTTTGCAACTCGACCAGACTGTTCTTATCGAGCTTCTCTCCGGAGAATGCCGATGCCAGCGTCCCAAAAGCCGACACGGCTTGTCCCGCCCCGAATCCGCTCTCGACCCCGACCTTTCGGGCCACTTTACCCAGCTCCTCCAGATCGGCTGCGGGCAGTGCCACGACTGCGGAGAGTCCGGCCAGGCAGCGTTCGAATTCCCTGTAGGGCTGAACGATACGCTGGAGGCTGGATTCCAACTTGTCGCTCACCTCGATCATCGATGCAACCGTCTGTATCCGCTGGCTGAATCCATCCGACTTCTCGGCATCCGTATTATTTTGACTTCCCATATTGTTTACGCATAGATTTCCCATTCCGGTTCGGAGCTCACCTCCGCCGGCGATTCAGATCGTCGAAATAGTTTTCGAGTTCGTGGAGCCAGAAGTTGAGCTCCGAGAGGGTCATTCGCCGGACTTCGGCGAATCCGAAACGGCCGTCGCGGACAAGGCAGAGAACTGCTCGGCCGAGCCCACCAACCCGGTGGCAGCCAGCTCGGCCGACAATTCCAAAAAATCCGAGAGGGGCAGCTGTTCGAGCTCTTCAAGGGTGAGCCGCCGACCGTCGAAGGTGCAGATTTGGCTGATGAGGGCCATGGACATACGGGCGTTATCCTGGAATTTTTGCGCTTCGAGGAGGTCTTCGACCAGGGGTTCTCGAACTGTCACGTTCTTGATAGAGAGTTTACCCGGGTTCTTTTCTACTGTAATCTTAATTTTTGACATTTCAATACAAAACTGTTTATATTAATACTTCTACTCCTCTTATCGTTTACGCTCCTTGGATCGAGATATTGAACCAAGCCGCATAACCAGATCCATTAGCATGTGGGATCACGACCGTGATTTTTCCGTTGATCAAAGTATCATATACAATCGGCGCCGAGCCTGTGAACGTATTACCTGAAAAAGCGACTTTTGTGATTTGCGCCGTAACGGCATTTACGGGCACATTCGGGGTGATATCGCATCGCACTCCATTCCCGTTATCAACCCATGCCACTGATTGAACCCAGTCCCCGACCTGCCCGACCACATTCCCGTTCGGGTCGATTTGAGCATAATAGGTGGTCTTCAGATTGCCGGTGTGATATATAGCCCTCCAAGGTTGCCATCCAACAGACCAGTGATATACTCTCGTAAATATATTCCCTTGATAGTCAAAGGCAAGCTGGGTTACATTTGCGTTAGGAATGACAATTAGACCAAAGGCATATCGTGAAGGTGCGTTGGCGACTTTCGCAACTGCTACATCTTGTCCTACGAAATACACCCTTCCGTAATCTGTCCAGTCGTTGCAATCCCCCTCCCACTTTTGAACTGGGGCATTCTGTTTTGTATTTGGGTCGAAGTTCCCGGAGTGCCAAAACCGCACCCAGCTTCCCCAATATCCTCCGGTCTTCTCCCGCATATACACCTCATTCGAGAGGAAACGATAGTATATTTGGTAGGCGGCTTTTGCATCCCACTTATACTGCACCAGGGTACTTCCTACGCCGGTTCCTGAAAATAGAGCATTGGACTGCGCCCCGGTCAGGCGAAACACTCCGCTACCTTCAACGGCATTCAAATCACCCGTATAGTTTGCCAAAGACATTTTTCCCTCCAGCGCCTCGGCCATAGCCTCCGCCGTCACCCGCTCGCCGATCAGCTCCATCACCGTTGCCGAGAAATTCGGATCGTCACCCAGCGCAGCAGCCAGCTCTTTCAGCGTGTCGAGCGCCTCGGGCGCGCTGTCGGTCAATTCCGATACAATCCGGTCGGCATACTCCTTGGCCATTTTCAACGCCTCGGCATCCTTCGTATCAATCGCCTCCGCCAGCTCGTCCGCCCGAGCCGTCGTATCCCGTTTGAGCTCATCCAACCGCTCGTGCAGGTTGCGCGTACGGAGGGCGAGCTCCCGGCCCTGCCGGTTGCTCACCCCTTCCGCGCCCCCCTCCACCGAATCCTCCGGTTCGATCACGTAGACCCCGCCGGACTCCCAGTCATACTCCCGCGCCGCATCTTCCTTAAAATTCGCCATATCCGTCCGTACTATTTCTGGTTGGCATTGAACTCCCGAAGCAAATCCTGACCAAAATGGCGGAAAATGTTGTTGAACACATCGATCTCCCAAACCACCTCGCGATTCACCTCCAGTTTATAATAGCTGACCGTCATCAGGTGTTCCGCTTCGAGCCGCTCCTGCGGTTTAATCGACCCCGTAGGCATCTCTTTGAACAGACCGGCAATCGTCGCCACCACCGGCACATTCTCCGACACCCCGGCCGCCGAAACGACCTGCATATCGCTCTTGACCGTCAGCCGACACGTCCGATGCGGATTCTCATGCTTCCAGGCATCCGGATAGATGGCGTTGAACTTGAACTTCGCCTCCATCTTTTCGATACCGGCCGGCACCTCCGTCGCTCCGTACAGCCCCAGCGCCGTCACCTCCTGCGTTTTGATCTTCACGGCCGGCAGCTCCAGCTCGGCGAGTTTTCCGGCCAGTTTGACCGACTGAATATATACATTAGCGTTTATAATGCTGTTAATCATATCCTTCCTGTATTAAGATTTAAAGTTCCACCACCTCTTCGAAAGTCAGACTTTCCAGACTCGGCGCATACCGAACCGACAGAGTAAAGGTCAGGCGTCCCTGAGCGATCTCGACCGCCGGATTCTTCGTCTCATCCCACGTACACTCCCCTTCGACGATGGCCCCCTGGCCGATCAGGTTGCGCAGGAAAGCGTTCACATCGCCCGTAATCATCTCCACCGTAATGCCCGTGGCCGCCCGGTCCATATAGTTCAGCGCCGCATCCACCAGCGCCTCCCGAATCGCCATGCGCACCGAACGCGGCGCAATCATGCAGTCCGTCGTCTTCTGCGACGGATAGGCCGCCGTCCAGTTCCCCCACAGCCGGGTTCCCATACCGCTTTTCCGGAAAACGGTCACAATACCCTGTCCATTCAGCAGATTGGTATCCGCCGCCTCGTCCGTGAGCGAACCCGAAACGGAAGCAGTCAGCCCGCTAATGCCGATCAGTTCGGTGTTCGACGGCGAGAGCCAGTACCCTTCGGCACCGTCGCGCGCCGCCTTGGCCGCCGCCCAATGCACCGACAGCCCGATCGTGTCGACCATCGCTTCGTGCGCATTGTAACGCAACACCTGCGGATAACAAAGCACCGCCGCCTGCGACGTGATGTTGTACACGCCAGAAGAGCGGGCCGTCAGCGCCTCCTGCACATCCCCGGCCGCCATATCGATCACCGCGAAACCGTCCAGTTTATCGGCTACGGCCAACATGCGGGTCATCACCGCCTCGATTTGGGAGTATCCCGGCGCCAACACGATGTTCGGCTTCACCCCCAACGTGTCGTCGACCGTCAACAAAAGGTCGAGACCGGCCACGAGATCGGCCGTGTAATCCACGGCTTCGGGAAGATCCGGTTTGTAAATATTCGTAGCCACTTCGCCCTCCTCGTCGCGCGTCATCCGACCGTCGGCGTCGAGCAGAGCAGAGACTTTTTCAGCCGGCAGCACATTCACGACCAACACCTTGGCTGAAACAGTCGCAAAGATCGTCTCCAACGCCGCCGGAATCGTGAACCCGGAGACATCGGCTCCGTACTCGGCCACGGCAGCTTCAGCCGAAGTAATCAGTTTGACCGTTCCCACCACCCCCTGCGGAGCAGTGCCGACCAACGCGATCACCGAAGTATCGCCGGCGGACATCAGGACGTTCTTCGCGCCCTCTTTGATTTGGATACCATGCAGATAACCCATACAATAACAGATAATTAAAAGGTGAATAATTCGATTGGAGTATCATTTTATTTTCCCGCCGCGCCCCGTCTCAATTTCCGAGTGTCAGGGTCTGCGATTCGGCGGTGTCGAGGATTTCATACCGGATCGTCACGCAGCGCCGCCCGGGTTCGAGTTCGGTAGTCACGACCTGCCTCACCCGGATCCGCTTCTCGTACCGCGCAAGCTGGTCGGCCACTTCATACGCCACATCCAATTGCTGCATCCCGCCGCCGAGGAGCCTTTCGGCTCCCAACCCGAATCGCGGACGGAACGGCACCTCGCCGCGAGCCGTGAGCAGAATAATCCGCATATTTTGTCGAATGCTCTCGCCGAGCGGTCTACGCCCCAAGCGGACGGTCGAAGAAAGGGTCTTGTCGTTCATGAAAAAGGATACATTTGAGTTTCCAATGCTGATCGAATCGCCAGATTCCGTCCGATTCGTCGGTCGGAACCTCCTTTTCGAGTTCGAGCGATGCAGGGGCCCCGGGAAACGCATATCCCTCCAAACGGTTGCGGATTCGCTCCGAACAGTCGTAGACCCCTTCGGCGCCGCGAAGTGCCGGGCCCGCGATTCGGATATCGATCCGCCAAACCTGTTCGCTCCGCGCGCCGCTGCAATCGCGGGCCACGCTTTCGATTCCCCGGTAACCGACCTGAACCCGGGTTTTCGTTTCGTTCGGATTCGGGGAGATCGGTTCGGAAAACGGCCCGGCTTCGAGGCCGACGTCTCGAATCGCTTCGATCAACGCATTTTCGAGTACTTCTGCTGTCATCGTTTCTAATCGGTTCAAGTAATCGGGCGGGAGACCGAATCTTCAGATGCCTGCCCGATCGTTTTCGGATACAAAGTCACGAAACATTCGACCGCCGGACAAACGACGAGCAAATGGATTACACTAATTCTTCACCCTCGTTATTCTGCACAAAAAAACGGCCCTTCCCGACGCACCCGTCAGGAAGAACCGCTATATATTTCCACCGATTCCTGTTCCGCTCAGCGAATCGCCTCGCCCGGTTTATCTATGTCCCGGCAGCCTTATCGCCCGGTTCCGCCAGAAAACCCTCGCTCCCCGTTCCGGCGCGTAGAAACAGATATCCTCGTCGAGGAATGCCCCCCTTCAAACTGAATATCCGGTAAATCCGGCCCCACATCCGCCCGTAAACCATCGCCACCCGGCCTTCTCTATCCAGAAACACCCGCCCGATATACGGATCTCCCGCCTCAGGACGAATCACCACCAATGGCCGCATCCCCCGACGAACGAATCTGCTCCGGAGTCTCGCCCAAACCGCCATCCCCACCGCTCGTCCCACCAGAATCATCCCCATCACGAGCCCCAAACCCGCCAATTGCTCCGCGAGTTCCGACAAATCATAACTCCGCCACAGCCATCGCAGCCCGAGTCCGCCGACTCCGCCGACCATCACCGCAGCCACAGCTCCCACCGCCACGGCCGCCCACCCATAGCCCCGATATACCCATCTGTTCCGCCGAATCTGCCCGGCAGGTATCCGGCTCCCCTGTTCGATATACTGTCGAATTTCCGTTCTCTGTTCTCCGATTTGTTTCACAGCATAGCACTATTTAATTTCTCATCGTTGAGGCATTTCACGTTGCATAAACAAATCAAGGTATTCCGACAATTCATCAGGTTCCCACATAATCAGCATCGGATGGGGATTTACCGGCGGAGCAGCCAGCATCTCTTTCGTAAACGGCTTTGGAACAATCATACACATTTTGTGCTCCGCGATGAAATCCATTAATTTCCGTTTGTTCTCCAACGTGCGATTTTTCTTAAATTCCTGAAACAAGAGTTCCTGTGTCGGCAACCAGCGGTTATAAACATCCTCGCCACCGGCCCGTTCATACCCTGCCCGAATCAGCGAGTCTTCTCGTTGTAACCGCTCAATCGTTTCCGGCGACCAATTCCCTCCTCGATTAGCTGCAATTTCCGTCGCCCGAGCCGAATCAGCCCCAGCCTGCGGATCAACCTCCGGTTGCATCGCACGCTGGCCGCAAGCCCAAATTGACATAACGATAAAAACAAACGACAAAACAAATGTATATTTTTTCATAACCTCAATAAGGAACAAAAGAGAAATTAGTAGATATACAAACATAACAAAAAGTCAGGATATTTCCATTCAGAAATATCCTGACTATGCGCATCGCGTGATCCCGACAGGATTCGAACCTGTGGCCGACAGATTAGAAATCTGTTGCTCTATCCAGCTGAGCTACGGGACCCTTCCGTGGCACAAAAGTAACATTTCATGCGCTGGTTTCCAAATCCGAAAGCGTATCTTTGTCTCATCGTACCATCCACTGGCCTTATGAAAAATCCGCTGCGGCTCGAACCCGTCATCGACACCGTTTATAAACTCGTGCCGTCGCATTCACTGCGGCGAATACCCGAATCGGTCGACACCCGCTCGCTCGCCGAGACGGTGGCGGCGGCTCCGGCCCATTTCGCGGCCCGAGAGGCCTTGGCAAATCATTACACCGAAGAGGGACGTCTGGCTGAAGCGTGTCAGTTGCGATGGGAGGGTGCAAAATTAGTGTGCGACCTGCTGGAGGAGTCGGACAACGAGTTCATCACGCTGGACTGGGAGGACGACTATACGGCTCAGGCGCTTTCGATGGTGTACGACTCGGCTGTCGATCACTTTACGATCGGCGACTTCGAAGTGGCGACGGCGATGTGGGAGTTGCTGACAGACTGCGATCCGGAAGACCACTTGAACGCCTCAGAATGGATGGTGTTTTGTTACATCGCATTGGAAGAGTGGGAGTTGTTCGACGAGACAGTAGCTTTGCTGCCGGAAGAGGCGCTTTCCACCCGGCTGGCGAAATTTTGGGCCGCTTTCCGACGCCAGACTCTGCCCGCAGCCGAAATCCGACAGGCCATGAAGCGGGAGACACCGGCATTATACACCGAATGGCGAGCGACCGAACACGAGATTACGCCGGAGTATCTTTCGGACATCGAGTCGCGCCGACCGACGGCAGCAGCTGAAGCGAGACGTCTGTGGCTTCGGACGGAGGCGTTGTGGCGCGAATTTCCGGAGTTTACGGTCGCATTAACAGAATAACGTACAAAACCTCTTCCCTTGTCATATACGACAAAGAGAAGAGGTTCCGTATATTTACGACTTTACAAGTCGTTGCCGTCTACTCGAATTCGAGCAACAACACGCCTTTAGCGACCACATCACCGGCAGCCACATGCACCCGCGCCACCGTTCCGCCGATCGGCGAACGATAGGTATTGTGCATCTTCATCGCCTTGAAAGTCAGCAACACGTCTCCTTCCTTCACCCGATCTCCGACTTTCACATCGACGGTGGTTATCGTCCCCGGAATAAAGGAGACAATCCGCCGGAGATCTTTCGCGGCCCACGGCTCTCGATTCTTATATTTTGCGGTCAGGGTCGTCGGATAACTGCCATTCTCGGTGGCCAACATCTCCAACTGCACCGCGCTTTCTGTCTTATTCATCTGCTTTCTTTTTATGGATCGCTTTCTCGTACTGGTCTTTGTGTCTGGAGGGTACTGTTCTTTTTGTGAACAAAAAGAACCAAAAAGACTTTAGACGGATGCTAACGCATCCTCCAGCTCCCGGCAGCCCAAATTTCGGATTGTTGGTTGGGCTGTGGTTTTCCGGCGCGGGCGCATTAGGATATTACTCGCATTATATGCGCCCCGCCGAGAAAATCCAGCCCGCCAGACTCACAAAGACTGAGGACTGCGGAGCCTGAGGTGTAGCGCAGCTATCATAAAAGTTCTTTGCGCCGCTTTCTTACAAGAAAGCGGCAGTTCCGTCCAGCACAAAGAACAGCGTGCGAAAAAGCGATCGATTAAAACGGCGGGATACCGTGTTTTTTCTCCGGCCGGAGCACCGACTTACGCTGCGCCACCTCCAACGCATGAATCAAACACTTGCGCGTTTCGGCCGGTTCGATCACCGCATCGATGTAGCCCTTTGCCGCCGCCACATACGGATTCGCAAATTTGTCCTTGTACTCCTGGATTTTGAGCTGGCGCATCTCCTCCGGATTTTCCGCCTCCATGATCTCCTTTCGGAAAATCACATTGGCAGCCCCCTCCGGCCCCATCACCGCAATCTCCGCCTGCGGCCAGGCGAAGACGAAGTCAGCCTGCAAATGCCTGGAATTCATCGCAATATACCCCCCGCCATACGCCTTGCGCAAAATGACCGTAATTTTGGGCACCGTCGCCTCCGAGTACGCATAGAGCAACTTCGCCCCATGCCGAATCACCCCGGCATGCTCCTGATCGACCCCCGGCAAGTAGCCCGGCAAGTCCTCGATCGTCACGATCGGCACGTTGAACGCATCGCAAAAACGGATAAACCGCGCCGCCTTATCCGACGAGTCGCAATCCAGCACCCCCGCCATCACCATCGGCTGGTTGGCCACGAAACCCACCGTCTCACCGTTCACACGCCCGAATCCCACCACGATATTCCCCGCAAAAAGTTCCATCACCTCGACGAACTCGCTGCCGTCGCTCACCGCCCGGATCACATCCCGCACATCGTACGGTTGCGCCGGATCGCCCGGGACGAGTTTTTCGATCGGATATTTTTTAGCGAGCGGTTCAGCCGGTTTAGTCCGTTCCGCCGGCTGGGTATTGTTCTGCGGAATGGTCGAGAGCAGTTGCCGGATCTGCCGGAAGCACTCCTCTTCCGATTCCGCGAAGAAGTGCGCATTCCCGGTCTGTTCGCAATGCACCCGTGCCCCGCCGAGCTCTTCCATGGAGATTTCCTCGCCCAGAACCGTCTTGATGACTTCCGGCCCGGTGATGAACATTTTGGAGATTTTGTCCACCACGAAGACGAAGTCGGTCAAAGCCGGCGAATAGACCGCCCCGCCCGCGCACGGCCCCAGAATGACCGAAATCTGCGGAATCACCCCCGAAGCCATCGTATTGCGGAAAAATATTTCGCCGTATCCGGCCAACGCATTGACCCCCTCCTGAATCCGCGCTCCGCCCGAGTCGTTGATCCCGATCAGCGGCATCCGCATATTCAGTGCGTAGTCCATGATTTTCGTGATCTTCCGTGCGTGCATCAACCCGAGCGACCCCCCGGCGACCGTAAAGTCCTGGGCAAACACCGCCACCGGATTGCCACAGATCGTCCCGGTACCGATAATCACCCCGTCGCCCGGCAACTCCTTGTTCTGCATGCCGAACTCCGTTCCGGCATGTTCCACGAAGATGTCGTACTCATGGAAAGAATCGGCGTCCAACAGAGCGATGATCCGTTCGCGGGCAGTGAGTTTGCCCATGGCTTTCTGCTTTTCGATCGCCTTGAGCCCGCCGCCGTTGAAGACCTTCTCTTTTCTCTGCTTGAGGTCGAGAATTTTCTTGTCTACGGTCATAGTAGTTCGATTAAAGATTTAGACAAATATAGCATTTTTCTCTTACAACGTTTCGGCCCGGACAAAATAGTCCGCCGGCCATCCCCCGACCGGCACTTCACACCCCGCCGGAAAGAGCCCGAAGAGAGTCGAGCCCGACCCCGACAATGCGGCATACACCGCCCCCTGCCGATACAATTCGGCCCGGATCTCGCCCAGCACCGGCAAACGCCGGAAGAGCGGCTCTTCGAAGTCATTCACGAGCCGTCCGCGCCACGCCTCGACCGACCGACGCAGGATTTCATCCAACGCCGCCTCCGGCATACGAGGCGTGACCAACGAGTAGGCTTCGGCCGTCGAGACCCCCACCGGCGGTTTGACCAACAAGAGCCTCCACCCCGCCAGATCGAGCCCGGGAAACGGTTCCAACCGCTCGCCCCGCCCCGCCCCGAGCATCGGCCGGTCGTAGAGAAAAAAGACCGTATCGCTCCCCAACCGCGCCGCAAAGGGGACGAGCTCTTCGACCGTCAATCCGAGCGCGAGCACCTCGTTGAGCCCGACGAGCACCGCCGTAGCATCCGCCGAACCACCGCCCAACCCCGCGCCGAAAGGGATCGTCTTGTGAAGATGAATCCGCACCCCGCCCGCCGCCGCAAACGGCTCCGGGAAGGCATCCCGCAAGATTTTCGCCGCCCTGACACACAGATTCTTCTCCTCCGGACAATCCACCGCCAGACCGGTCGAGGAAAAATCAATCCCTCCATTCGTAGAACCGGGCAAAATCTCCACCGCATCGCACAGCCCCCGCACCGGATAAAACAGGGTCTCGATCTCGTGATAGCCGTCTTCCCGCCGCGCCGTGATGTGCAACCCGAGATTGATTTTACAGTGGGAAAAAAGGATCATTGTTGCAAAGCGGTTGAATCGTTATCCTCCTCCACGGCCCGATCAGATTCCGGCAACCCTGTGGCGTCGTCCAACGGCGTCAAAGCCTGCGGCATCTTCTTCGAGGCCTTGATTCCCAATTTCCGAAGCGACTCGGCCCGCCGCACGAGGTTGCCGTTCCCCTCCCTGAGCTGCCCGAGAGCAGCCCGATAGGCCTTGTCCGTCCGCCCCAACGCATCGCCCACAACTAAGAAATTCTCGGCAAAACCGACGAATTTATCATACAACGCGCCCCCCTGCCGTGCAATCTCCATCGCATACCGATCCTGATTGTCGCGCCGCCAGAGGTCGTCCACGATTTTGAGAATCGCGAAAAGATTCGTCGGACTGCTCAGGATGACCTTCTTGCGATACGCATCATCCCACAGTTTGGCGTCGCACTGCAACGCCACGAGAAAGGCCGGTTCGTTCGGCACGAACATGATGACGAAGTCCGGCGAACCCGCAGCCAGTTTCTGATAGCTTTTCGCAGCGAGTTCGTCGATGTGCCGCCGCACCGAGGCCGCATGGGCCGACAGCGCCGCCCGCCGAATCCCCTCGTCCGGGTCGTCCGCCGCCTCGACATAATTGGCATAAGCCGTGAGCGAGACTTTCGAGTCGATGACCATCTGTTTGTCGTCCGGCAAGACCAACACGACGTCCGGTCGTACATGATCCCCCTCCTCGGTCCGAAAATCCTCCTGCACACGGAAGTGTATCCCCTTTTGCAGCCCGGAGCTTTCGAGCAGCGTTTCGAGAATCATCTCTCCCCAGTCGCCCTGCGTTTTGCTGCTGCCGCGCAACGCCGTCGCCAGGTTGTTGGCCTCCCGACTCACCCGGTTGCTCATCTCGTGGAGCCGTTTGATCTCGGCCTCCAACACCTTCCGTTCGGTGGAGTCGCGTTCGATCCGCTGGCGGAAATGTTCGATGTTTTCGCTCAACGGCTTCAACAGGTCATCGATATTTTTCCGGTTGGTGTCGGTAAACCGCCGGCTCTTCTCCTCCAATATGTCGTTGGCGAGGTTGCGAAAGTGGTCGGCGAACTGTTGCTGAAGTTTCTCCCGCTCGGTGGTCTGATTTTCGAACCGTTCGCTCCAGATACGCACATCGGCCCGTGCCCGGCTCAGCTCGTCACGCAAAGCGGCATTCTCCTCGGCACTCCTGCGCAAAGCCTCCTGCTGTTCGTCCAACCGTCCTCCGAGCAGCGCCGCTTCGGCTCGCAAGGCAGCGTTCTCCGTTCCCCACGCTTGAGTCACAGCGAGCTCTTCGCGCGCAGTCTCCAACTCCTCGGTGATCGCCCGCGCCGCACGCCGTTCGCTCCGCCACTGGGCCCACAGCGCAGCAGCCGCAGCGACCGATACGACGATCAGGATGGTCAGGAGAATCGTCATCCCTTCACGGCAACGGTTTCGATTTCAACCAACGCTCCCATAGGCAGCGCAGCGACCTGATAAGCCACACGCGCAGGCAGTTTGTCGGTGTAGAACTCGGCATAGGCTTCGTTCATCGTAGCGAAATCGGCGATGTCGGCCAGCAGGACGGTCGATTTCACGACGTCGTTTTTCGTATACCCGGCGGCTTCGAGAATGGCGGCGATGTTTTTCAAGCTCTGAACGGTCTGTTCGCGCACGCCGGCAGGCATCGTTTTGGTCTTGGGATCGATGGGCAGCTGGCCCGAGATGTAGAGTGTTCCGTTGGCTTCAACGGCTTGGCTGTAAGGCCCCACGGCTGCCGGAGCGGCGGGGGTGGCAATCCATTTTTTCATGGTTCGATGTTTTTTTGAATGCAGATTTCCGAAACGGACAGGTTCCGGTTTTCTCCATGTGCGAAGTTAAGAGAAATAGGTGGATTGCACAACGGACGGGATGAAATCTGGCCGCCCCGGGCTTCCGCGACTATGGGCGGGCGAATGTGGAGGGCACTGCAAGGTATGTCGGCAACGGCGGATACTCCTGGTCATGTACATCGATGACAAAGGAGGTCACGGTGAGATATTTGGATTTCCATACGAAGAGTTTCAATCCCTCTAACTCAAGCAATCGCAGCCACGGTTTTCAGTTGCGTTGCCTCTCGGAATAAACGCGCCCACAGGGCGTTTTAATGCCAGCCTCTACCCGAAAGCTACCCCCAGCAAGACGGCTCTACCCTACTTTTGTTTGACCTTGGTGGGCCGGGCGCCCGGGAGGAACGGCAACTCTCGGCGCGTGAGCGGCGTGTTGCGGGCCGCCCGTGGGAAAGCGTCCGGCCCGCGCGGCTCTAAAAGCCGCAAGAGCTCAGCCCATTCACCGCCCCATTCTTGGAAGTGCGTCTTCAACCAACAACAGCAGTTCGCCACCAGCGTAGAGCAGCAACGAGCTCCGACGAGTTGCAGCCCTCCGCCTACCGGGGCAGCGGACTGCGCGGCTCTACGAGCAGCAGAAGCACGAACCAGCTCTCTAAAATTCGCCTCGGCACGCCACCCATTCACCACCCCAACCTTTCGAATGCGGCCTATTCGCTCTCAGTTCAAGCGGACGAAGCCTACGGGGCCCACGGCAACGTCAGTTGCGGGCCTCCGCGGCGGGAGGCTTCGGCCCGCGCGACTCGTAGGGTCGCAGAAGCACAGCCCATTTGTTTTCGGCCGCAGCCAGCGGAGAACGAATATTAAGGCTGAGGCGGCCAGT
>NZ_CAQIVA010000023.1:0-27999 GCF_948810725.1 uncultured Rikenella sp. | reverse complement strand
ACGCCGGGTTCGATATCGGGGTGACGCAGTCGCCGGTGACGCCGGTCTATATGAAGGGCGGTGTAGAGGATGCCACTAATATCGTGGTGGACTTGCGCGAAAACCACAACCTCTTCTGCTCGGTGGTGGTCTATCCGGTGATTCCGAAGGGTGAGATTATTCTGCGCATCATTCCGACGGCGGTGCACACGCTGGAGGATGTGGAATATACGCTGAATGCCTTCAAGGCTTGCCGCGGCAAGTTGGAATCGGGCGAATACCACAAACCGATTCAGAATATGGCGGATCCGATGTAATTCGGAAGATGTGGGTCTGGCGACAGACTGCCATAAAAATAGAGAAGTCCTTCCTTGCGATCGTATCGTGGGGAAGGACTTCTCTTTATGGGAGATAGGATAGAACCGGCTCTGTTATTTCTTGTAATAGCGATCCAGCAGCTCGTGGGCCGCCGCGAACGAACTGATCCGGTCTTCCAAAACCCGTTGCTCGTACTCGCCCAGCAACGGCTCGATGGCCGGAGACTTATAGAAATGATCCCGCAGCTCCGCGTCGATCGTCTCGTACATCCAATATTTTGCCTGCCGGCTCCGGTTCCGGTCGAAATAGCCGTTGGCCCGGGTGAATTTCAGGTAATCTTCGATTCCGCTCCACAGCTCCGTCACCCCACGCCCTTCGGTCGAAGAGAGGGTGTAGACCCGCGGCTTCCAGCCCGATTCCGGCATCGGGAACAGCGACAGGGCGTTCTGGAACTGACGCCGTGCCAACTCGGCCCGTTGCACATTGTCGCCGTCCGCTTTGTTGATCGCCACCAGGTCGGCCATCTCCATAATGCCCCGCTTGATGCCCTGCAATTCGTCCCCCGCTCCCGAAATCTGGATCAGCAGAAAGAGGTCTACCATCGAGTGCACGGCCGTTTCCGACTGTCCGACCCCGACCGTTTCGATGAAAATCACATCGAACCCCGCCGCTTCGCACAGAATCACGCTCTCCCGCGTCTTCCGCGCCACCCCGCCCAGCGACCCCGCCGACGGCGACGGACGAATGAACGCCGACGGATTGTGCACCAGCGTCTCCATCCGCGTCTTGTCTCCCAGTACCGACCCTTTCGTCCGCTCCGAACTCGGGTCGATCGCCAGCACGGCCAGCTTGTGTCCCAGTCCCGTCACCCGACCGCCCATCGCTTCGATAAAGGTCGACTTTCCGGCGCCCGGCACCCCCGTAATGCCGATCCGCACCGACCGCCCCGAATGAGGCAGGCACCGCTCGATAATCTCCTGCGCCAATACATGATGCTCCGGCAACAGGCTCTCGGTCAGCGTGATCGCCTGGCTGAGCAGCGTCGTATTGCCCGCCAGAATCCCCTCCACGTATTCATCCGCCGACAGCCGATGCCGCCGGGGCCGCTTGTAATGCGGATTGACCGCAGGCGGCTGCTCGATGCCCGATGCCACCGCCAGCGCGCTGTCGCTGAAAGTCTCTTTATGGTGTTCTTCGTAATGCTCCACGTTCGGTTCGATTTAGATAACAACAAAGTTAAAAATAATTTGACACGGTGAAGGCTGCCGGTTATTTGGGGTATCTTTCGGGTAGAAGCGGTTGGTTCTTGGGGTAGAGGTAGGGTAGACCCGGTCAGTATTTGAGTGCCGAGCGGCACCGTTTATTCCGAGAGGCAACGCAACAGAAAACCGTAGCCACGGTAATTCGCGTTGCTGGGATAGAGCCATGATACGTGGAAATTCGAGTTCATGCCTTGGGTGCCACTGGGCACCGATGCAGACCAGACCGTACCCTCGCCGCCGACGTTCCCTGCTACACCCTCATAGCCCGTGCGGCCGTAGTCGCGGTAGCCCGGGGCGGGGGTCTCCCGGCCCTCGGTTCGTCGAAGGTGAAAAATGCCGTTCGGCGGGCGCGCCCTACGTTCCAAAAAAGTTTATTACCTTTGCGAATTAACGGATACGACCACCCCATCTTTCCTATGAGATACCTGAGGATCACCCTTCTGCTCCTGACAGCCGTTGCTGCGCTGGCTTCGTGCAGCCAGATGAACAGACTGCTCAAGAGCAAGGATACCGAAAAGATATACCAGGCCGGTATCGATGCCTATCGCCACAAAAAGTACCGGCAGGCCGCCGATTATTTCGAAGCCGCGTACAACGACCTGTACAGCACCGATCGGGCCGACACGCTGCTGTTCTACACCTCCAAAGCATACTACATGCAGGGGCTCTACGAACTGGCGGCCGAAGGGTTCGACCAGTATCGCAAGAACTTCAGCCGGAGGCCGTTCGCCGAAGAGGCCGAATATCTCCTGCCGATGTGCTATTATCACCTCTCGCGGCCGGCCGAACGCGACCAGGCGGAGACCCACAAGGCGATCACCACCTTCAACGAATACCTCAACCGCCATCCGGAGAGTATCAAAGCCGAGGATATCCGGATGATGCTCGAAGAGTTGCAACAGAAACTCTACGAAAAGGCTTTCATCAACGCATCGTTGTACTTCAAACTGCAACGTTATCCGGCATCGGTCGCCGCTCTGCGCTACTCGCTCAAGGAGATGCCCGAAACGCCGTACCGCGAACAGATGATGTACCTGATCTGCCAGTCGTGGTACAACTATGCCAAGAACAGCGTCCCGGCGCGGAAACTGGATCGGTATATGAAGATGGTCGACTCGTACTACAACTTCCGGAGCGAATATCCCGAGAGCGCGGTAGCCTTGCGGAGCCTCAACCGGATGTTCCGCGACGCGAAAGCCTATGTCGACCAGAACCAGCAGGCCGCGGTCGATATCGAAAAGAACCGCATCGACGCCGAGAGCCTCAAGGCTGAAATTCGAGTGCAGAAAGAGAAACTCCGCACCATCACCGACCAGTTGGAGCGCGATGCGGCCAAACGGAAGCTGCGGGCCGACGAGGCGCTGCTCAAAGAGCAGCAGCGGCGGATCAAGGCCGAGGCCAAACAGTTGAAAAAGAACGACACCCGGCTGCGCAAGCGCGAGAAGAAGGGGGCCGTTGCCGAGGAGGCGGCAGAGGAGGAAAAGATATGGGTGGAGACGGAGAAGTAGAGCACACGCGATAATTTTCGGATTCGGACACAGAATTTACAAGCAGACATATGGAAATCAAAGGACAGCAGATACCGACCAATACGGTGACCCGTACCCTCAGCGAACTGGATGCGGCCACGGGGAATATTTATGAAACGGTGAACGTCATCGCGCGGCGGGCCAACCAGATCAACAGCGAATTGAAACAGGAGCTGGCGTCTAAGTTGTCGGAATTTTCGTTCGCCACGGACAATCTGGAAGAGACCTTCGAGAACCGCGAACAGATCGAAGTTTCGCGGCATTACGAACGTTTGCCGAAACCGACCCTGATCGCCGTCGAAGAGTACCTCGAAGGGGAGGTCGCTTTTCGGGAACGGAACCCGCAGGCGGCGGAAAAATAGTCGCTTGGCGGGACGAGCAGAACCCCTCGTACGCATTTTAATCCACAGAGACAAGGCATGTCATTGAAAGGGAGACATATCCTGTTGGGAGTTACCGGAAGCATAGCCGCTTATAAGGCGGCTATGCTTATACGCGCCTTGGTCAAAGAAGGGGCCGAAGTGCGGGTCGTGATGACTCCGGCCGCGCGGGATTTTATTACGCCGCTGACCCTGGCCACCTTGTGCCGGCACCCGGTGCTCGTCGATAACTTCGACCCGACCAATGGAGCGTGGAACTCCCATATCTCCTTGGGCGAGTGGGCGGATCACTACCTGATCGCTCCGGCCACCGCCAATACGCTGGCGAAGATGGCCGCAGGGATTGCCGACGGGCTGCTGTTGTGCTCCTACCTGTCGGCGCGGTGTCCGGTGAGCGTGGCGCCGGCGATGGACCTGGACATGTACCGGCATCCGGCCACGCAGGCCAATTTGGCCTTGCTTCGGGCGCGGGACGGTGTGGGGATTGTCGAACCGGGCGACGGAGAGCTCGCCAGCGGCCTCGTCGGCAAGGGACGGATGGCGGAACCGGAGGAGATCATCGACTATCTGCGCGCCTTTTTTTCCGAAAGAGAGGCTTTGTTGCAGGGGAAGAAAATATTGGTCACCGCCGGGGCGACGGTCGAACCGATCGACCCGGTTCGGTTCGTCAGCAACTATTCCACCGGGAAGATGGGGTACGCCATCGCTGAGGCGCTGGCTGCGCGGGGGGCCGAGGTGACCTTGGTGAGCGGACAGGCGACCGCGACTTTGTCGCGGGAGTATCGGAATATCGCCGTAGTCACCGCTTTGTCCGCTGCGGAGATGTACGAGGCTTGCCGGCAGTGCTTTCCGGAGATGGACGGGGCGGTTTTTTGCGCCGCCGTGGCCGATTACACACCCGCGGCTCCGTGGACCGAGAAGTATAAACACTCGGCTGCGGAGCCGTTCGTCCTCACGCTGAAACCCACCCGGGATATCGCTGCCGAGATGGGGCGGCTGAAACGGGACGGGCAGGTGACCATCGGGTTTGCGCTGGAGACTTCGGCTGCCGAGGCGGGGGCTTATGCGCGACATAAACTCGAGACTAAGAATCTGGACGCCATCGTGCTCAACTCGTTGCGCGATGCGGGGGCCGGGTTCGGAACCGACACCAACCGGGTGACGATCATCGACCGGAATCCGGCCGTGGCGGAGACGGCTATTCCCTTGAAATCCAAAACGGAAGTGGCGGGAGATATTGCGGACTATATGACGCGGAAATTCGCGGAAATATGCTGAAACATCTGAACATAGAAAACTACGCCATTATCGGCCACCTCGACATCGACTTCCACCCGGGGTTGAACATCATCACCGGGGAGACGGGGGCGGGGAAATCTATCCTTTTGGGGGCGTTGTCGTTGCTGGGAGGAGCGAGAGCCGATGCCGCCATGATCCGGGACGGCGAGAACTCCTGCGTGATCGAAGGCGAGTTCGACGTGGCGCCCTATAAGGAGGATCTCTTGCCGGTTTTTGAAGAGAACGACCTGGATTGGGAAGAGGTGATTACCGTGCGGCGGATGATTACCGCTGCGGGGAAGAGCCGGGCGTTTATTTCCGATACGCCGGTGAATTTGAGCGCTTTGCGGGCTGTGGCCGACAGGCTGGTGGATATCCATTCCCAGCATCAGACGTTGTTGTTGGCCGGGACGGGGTTTCAGACCCATCTGGTGGATGCCGTGGCGGGACACCTGCCGCTCGTGGCTTCGTACACCGGGCATTTCCGGCAGCTCAATGCCTTGAAAACCGAACTCAATAAGGTGGTGTCGGCGAACGAGGCTGCGGCGAAAGAGCGGGACTATTTGCAGTACCAGCTGGAACAGCTGTTGGCCCTGAAGTTGAAGCCGGGCGAGGTGGCGCAGTTGGAAGAGGAGCAGAACCTGCTGACCTATGCCGAGGAGATTGCTCAGGGGTTGGATTTTTGCGTCGGGATGCTGACGGCGGACGACGGGCCGCTCGAAGGGGGAATTACAACTGGGGCGCGGGCTATGCAGCAGACTTTGAGCAAATTGGCGGGGCGTTATCCGGCGGCCGGAGAGTTGGCTGCGCGGATGGAGAGCGCATATCTCGAACTGAAGGATATGGCCGAAGAGTGCGAACGGCGGCGCGACGAAGTGCAGATCGATCCTGAACGGCTGGCGGTGGTGAGCCAGCGGCTGGACGATATCTATACCTTGTGTCGGAAACACCGGATCGACGAGGCGAATGCCGAGGCGGAATTGTTGCGGTTGCAGCAGGAGCTGGATGTGCAGTTGCAGGAGTTCGATGCGGCCGAGGAGCGGATGGGAGAGCTCAGGCAGCAGATTGCAGCCTTAGAGACTACGGCTGTCGAGGAGGCGGGGCGGGTGACGGAAGGGCGGCAGAAAGCGGCGCCGAAGATTGAAAAACACGTGACCAAGACTTTGAGTGAGTTGGGGATTAAAGGGGCTACGTTCGAGGTGCGGATTGTTCCGGCCAAGAACGGTTTGACGGTTACCGGAGCGGATGACGTGGCGATGCTCTTCAGCGGGAATGCCGGGAGTGCGCCGCAACCGATCGAGCAGGTGGCTTCGGGGGGCGAGATGTCGCGAGTGATGCTGGCTCTCAAGGGGTTGGTGGCGAAGAGTATGCGGATGCCGACCATTGTGTTCGACGAGATCGACACCGGCGTTTCGGGTTCGGTGGCGGATAAAATGGGGGCGATCATTGCCGGGATGGGAGATTCGATGCAGGTGTTGAATATCACCCACCTGCCGCAGGTAGCGTCGAAGGGCGAGCACCACTATTATGTATATAAGGAGGCCTCGAAAGGGGGTGGTGACGCTGCTGCGGGAGGGACGCATATTCGTTTGCTGACCCCTGAGGAGCGTGTGGAACATATTGCCGCGATGTTGAGCGGCAGTGCCGTGACCGAGGCTGCGCGGACGCAGGCCCGGGAGTTGTTGGGGCGGTGAATGGTCTGTGCTCTTGCGACCCGCTAAGTCCAGCCTGCATAAAGTAGGCCTTTATTCGAGTGTTACTTGGCCTGTTTATTCCGAGAGGCAACGCAACTGAAAACTGCTGGCACGGGTTCCCGCGCTGCTGGGATTGAGCCACGTCATGGTGAGGCGCAAGTGTAGGCCATTGGTACCGCTGACCGTGGCACCCCAGCTGTAACCGCCGTCGCCGACGCCGCTCAATGCGCCCGTATCCCGATAGCGGTAGCCCGGGGCAGGATTTCCGGCGTTGCAAAAAAACGGCCGACAGACCGACCGGATACAAAAAAACGAGTAAACCCATATTCAGAAAAACGACATGAACCGATATCCGATACGGGCAGCCAAATACGCCCTCTATTTAATTGTTCTCTTTTTTGTGCTCTTTGCCCTGATGCGCGCACTCGGGTACGGGACAGCCTCGTTAGACATCTTGTGGACCACCTCGCGAGGGTGGCTCTTTTTGGGCGTCGTCGTGGTATTCGCCTTGTTGTACCCCTTCTTCGGCTTTACCCGGCGACGGCTTACGTTTAACGCCGCCTCGCGGGTGGAAGACGTGGAGCGTGTGATGGCCCAGTGCGGTTTTCGGCGGATCGAAGCCGATACGCATGGGGCTGATGATTTGCTCTTCGCCGCCGCTTCGACCGGGAAGAAAGTGACGATGATGTGGGAAGACCGCATCGAGATTACGACCGATGCCAACGGGATTTCTTATATCGAAGGGAATCGGAAAGAGGCCGTGCGAGCAGCTTTTCGCTTGGGGACATTTATTGCATAACAGGCTTTTTATGAGATTATTCCGGAAAATACGAACGATCTCCCTGCTGCTGACGGGGATCGGTTGTGCGATGATATCGGCTCAGGCCGCACCGAAGAAGCTGCCGGCCACGCTACAGAATACGGCGGATAGCGCTGCGGTCGCCGCCCAGCGGCGCGACCTGGAGATCGGTCGCTCGATGGAGACCTTCTTCAATATCTTTCGCGAAGTCAACCTCTATTACGTCGATACCACCTCGCCGAAGAAGATCGTAAAGACCGCCGCCGATGCCATGCTGGACGGGCTCGATCCTTACACCGAATACCTGCCTGCGGAAGAGATGGCCGATTTCGAGACCATGACCACCGGGAAATACGCCGGACTGGGCGCCTTGATTCGGAAATCCAGCGACGGGCGGTGGGTCGAGATCGCCGAGCCTTATCGCGGGACGCCGTCCGATCGGGCGGGCTTGAAAGCCGGCGACCGGATATTGTCCGTCGACGGCGTCGATATGGCCGGTCGGGAAGTCGCCTTCGCCAGCGACCGGATGCGGGGCAAGGCAGGGACGGTGGCGACCTTGGTGATTGCGCCGATCGCCGATACGACCGTGACCCGGACGGTGCGGGTTAAGCGCGAGCGGATTGCCATCCCGGCCGTGCCGTACTACGGCTGGGTCTCCGATAGTGTCGGGAGGGATTCCGTGGGGTATATCCGGCTGAACAGCTTTACCGAGAAGTGCGCGGACGAGGTGCGGACGGCCTTGAATGCCTTGCAGCAGCAGGGCGGAGAAGCGATGCGCGGGCTGGTGCTCGATTTGCGCGGCAATACCGGCGGGATACTGGGCGAAGCGGTGAAGATCGTCGGATTTTTCGTCCCCCGAAATACCGTCGTCGTGACGACCCGTGGGAGGATGCCCCAGATGAACTCCACCTATCGGACAGTCGGAGAGCCGATTGCGCCCACGGTGCCGTTGGTCGTGTTGATTGACCGCTCCTCGGCTTCGGCCAGCGAGATCGTGGCCGGAGCGTTGCAGGATTTGGATCGCGCCGTGGTGATCGGACAGCGGAGCTTCGGAAAAGGCCTCGTGCAGTCTACCCGGCCGGTCGGCGAGAACGGATACGTCAAACTCACTTCGGCGAAATATTACACGCCGAGCGGGCGGTGTATCCAGGCGCTCGATTACAGCCACCGGAACGAAGACGGGAGCGTGGGAGCCGTGCCGGACTCGCTGATCGCCTCGTTCCGTACCGCAGGCGGGCGGATGGTCTACGACGGCGGCGGGATTATGCCCGACGTGAGGATATCGCCCGAATATCTCGGAAAGTTCACCGCCATTTTGATGGGACTCGGCTATGTGGATGATTTTGCCAACCGTTATGCGGCGAACCATGCTCCGGCATCGGACTTTGCCGTCGACGATATGACCTATGCCGCTTTCTGCGACTTTATGGACGACAAACCCATCGCCTTCGAGTCGGGTACCGAGCGGCTCCTGAAACAGCTGCGCCGGATGGCCGAGCGGGAGAAGTATGCAGATCGGATTGCGTCGCAGCTCGACACCGTCGCCGCGAAGATACGCGAAGACAAACGGACGGAGTTGCAGGTTTTCGGGCCGGAGATTCGGGAAGTCCTGGGGGATGCCGTGGCGACGCGGTGGTTCTACGACGCCGGGCGGATCGCCCGACAGTTGCGGCGGGACAACGTCGTGCGGCGGGCGGCGGAGGTGTTGCTCGATCGGAGCGAATACACGCGCATCGTCACGATGCAGAATACGGATAAAAAATAATACGACATACGCACATGGAATACGATTTCAGAGAAATCGAACGCAAATGGCAACGGCGATGGGCCGAAGCGGGGACATACCGGGTCGCCGTCGACTCTTCGCGACCGAAATACTACGTCCTCGACATGTTCCCCTATCCGTCGGGAGCGGGGCTGCATGTGGGGCATCCGCTGGGATACATTGCATCGGACATCTACAGCCGGTACAAGCGGCAGAAAGGGTTCAACGTGCTGCACCCGATGGGCTACGACGCTTTTGGATTACCGGCCGAGCAGTATGCCATCCAGACCGGCCAGCACCCGGCGGTGACCACCGAACAGAATATTGCCCGATATCGCGAACAGCTGGACAAGATCGGTTTCGGTTTCGACTGGGAGCGCGAAGTGCGGACTTGTGATCCCGGGTACTACAAATGGACGCAGTGGGCTTTCGAGAAGATGTACGACTCCTATTACTGCAACGACACGCAGCAGGCGCGGCCCATTGCGGAGCTGGAAGAGGCGTTCGGCAAGTATGGAAACGAGGGGCTGAATGCCGCGTGCGGCCGGGAGTTGCGGTTTACGGCCGAAGAGTGGAACGCCTATTCGCCGAAGGAGAAATCGGATGTGCTGATGAACTACCGGCTGGCCTTCCAGGCCGATACCGTGGTGAACTGGTGCGAGGGGCTGGGAACCGTATTGGCCAATGACGAAGTGAAGGACGGGCTCTCGGTGCGGGGGGGATTTCCGGTGGAGCAGAAGCGGATGCGGCAGTGGCTCCTGCGGGTGACCGCCTATGCCGAACGGCTGCTGGCCGGGCTCGACGGGCTGGAGTGGAGCGAATCGCTCAAAGAGATTCAGCGCAACTGGATCGGTCGGTCGACCGGCGCGACCATGTACTTTCCGATCAAAGGCTTTGCGACCACGGGTCCCGAGGTTAAATTATTGGAGATTTTCACCACCCGGGCCGATACGGTTTTCGGCGTGACCTTTATGGTTTTGGCACCGGAGCACGCATATATCCGGGAGATTACTACGCCGGAGCAGCGGGAGGCGGTGGAGGCGTATATCGCGGAGACCAAGAAGCGGAGCGAGCGCGAACGGATGGCCGACACCCGTCGGGTGAGCGGGGTGTTTACCGGGGCGTATGCGGTGAATCCGTTCAACGGCGTCGAGATTCCGATCTGGGTGAGCGACTATGTGCTGGCCGGATATGGGACGGGTGCCATTATGGCCGTTCCGGCGCATGACTCTCGGGACTGGGCCTTTGCCAAACATTTTGATCTGCCGATCATTCCGATCATCGAGTGCGATGTGACCGAAGGCTCTTATGACGCCAAGGAGGGACAGCTCATCAACTCGGATTTTCTCACCGGACTCGATGTCAAGGAGGCCATTCCGGCCATGTTCGCCGAAATCGAGCGGAGAGGTGTGGGCTGTAAAAAGGTGAATTACCGGTTGAGGGACGCCATTTTCAGCCGGCAGCGGTATTGGGGCGAGCCGTTCCCCGTTTCGTATGACTCGGATGGCATTCCCCGGCTCGTGCCGGAGGCGGAGTTGCCGCTCGTGCTGCCCGAGACCGATAACTTTACCCCGACCGCGGACGGGAGGCCGCCGCTGGCCCGCATCGACGGGTGGCGTTACGAGACCAGCACCATGCCGGGGTTTGCGGGATCGAGCGCTTACTACCTGCGCTATATGGATCCGAAGAACGACACCGCGCTGGTTTCGAAAGAGGCCAATGACTACTGGCGGAGCGTGGATTTATATGTCGGGGGGATCGAGCACGCTACCGGACACTTGATCTACTCGCGCTTCTGGAACAAATTCCTGTATGACCTGGGGTATGTATGCGAGGACGAACCCTTCAAAAAGCTCGTCAATCAGGGGATGATCCAGGGGCGGTCGAACTTCGTCTACCGCATCAAGGGAACCAACCGCTTCGTCAGCTTGGGGCTCAAGGAGCAGTACGATACGCAGGAGATCCATGTGGACGTCAACATCGTGAAAAATGACGTGCTCGACATCGACGCCTTCCGGGCCTGGCGGCCGGAATTTGCGGATGCCGAGTTCGTCTTCGAACCGGACGGACGGTACGTGTGCGGATGGGCCGTCGAGAAGATGAGCAAATCGATGTACAACGTGGTTAATCCGGACTTTATCGTCGATACGTATGGAGCCGACACCCTGCGGATGTACGAAATGTTCCTCGGGCCGCTGGAGCAGTCGAAACCTTGGGATACCAACGGGATCGACGGCGTGCACAAATTCCTGAAACGGCTGTGGCGGCTCGTCGAGGGAGTCGCCGATGCCCCGGCGACCGATGCCGAACGCAAAACCCTGCATAAAGCCATCAAAAAGGTCGGAGAAGACATCGAAAACTTCTCGTTCAACACCGCCGTGAGCGCCTTTATGATCTGCCTCAACGAGCTGTGCGACCGGAAGACCTCCTCGCGGGAGATACTCGAACCGCTCGTGGCGCTCGTGGCTCCGTTTGCACCGCATATTGCCGAAGAGCTGTGGCATGGGCCGCTCGGACATGCCGCCGACGAGTCGGTTTGCGATGCCCCTTATCCGGAGTGCGACGAAAAATACCTCGTCGAATCGACTTTCGAATATCCCGTGTCGTTCAACGGCAAGACCCGGTTCAAACGCACCTTCGACCGCTCTTCGACGCCGGACGAGATCACGGCCGCCATTCAGGCAGACGAACAGACCGCCAAATACACCGACGGGCGGCCCATTCGGAAAGTGATCGTCGTGCCCGGCAAGATCATAAACGTCGTATGTTGATCCATCCATCAAGAAGCAGATTGAACCCATGAAACTCTCTCTGTCGAAACCCCGAATCACCGCGGCCGACGTGAAACGCGAAGTACGGGCCTATTTGATTATGATCTTCGGGCTGCTGCTCTATTCGTTCGCCTGGACAGCCTTGCTCGTGCCCGCCGAAGTGGCCGGCGGAGGCGTCGGTGGGGTCGGCGCGCTGGTTTTCTACGCCACCGGCATTCCGCTCGGGGTGACCTATATGGTCGTGAACGTATTCCTGCTCGCCTTCGGCTTCTGGATCCTCGGGCCGCGGTTCGGCGCCAAAACCATCTTCGGCGTGCTCTTCAACTCCGCCGCCCTCACCTTGTTACAGGAGGTGCTGCCGCCCGACCTCATGGGGCTGGCCAACGATAAACTCCTCTCCGCGATTCTCGGGGGGGGGATTGCCGGAGCCGGCGTCGGCCTTTGTTTCTCGGTCGGCGGGTCGACCGGCGGGACCGATATTCTGGCCATGATCATCAACAAATACCGGAACGTCAGCCTCGGGAAACTCATCATGCTCATGGACGTGGTCATTGTCGGCAGCGCGTATATCGTGCTGCGGGATTTGCCGGCCGTCGTTTACGGGTATGTCACCATGTTCACCATGGGGACGGCCGTCGATTGGGTGCTGTCGGGGAGCAAATCTTCGTCACAGATCATGGTCTTCTCGCAGAAATACGCCGAAATCGCCGAACGCATTATGCGCGATGTCAACCGCGGCGTGACGATTCTCGATGCCACCGGAGCCTACTCCAAATCCCCCCAGAAAGTCGTGATGGTGATTTGCCGCCGCGGCGAAGCCAGCGACATCTACCGCATCATCAAAGAGACCGATCCGAAAGCCTTCATTACTCAGGCCAGCGTCATGGGCGTATTCGGCGAAGGATTCGACGCTCTGAAAACCAAATAGAACCTCCACAAGCGCGATGGCCCAGACCCAAACACCCTCCTTTCGTCTGATCTTCCGTAAGATCTTCCGTCGACATCCTCTGGTCGTCGTCTTTCTTTTTCTGCTCTGCGTCATCTTCGTGCTCGGCATTTTGCTCGCCATCCGGCGCTGTTCCGGGCCCTCGAACGGCTACGGCGGCGAGACGGACGGCACACTCGTTGCCAGTGCGCGTTTCGACTCCATTGTCATGCGCTCCCAGAGCAAAGTCTACGGCCTGCCCATCGAAGCCTTCGAAGTCCAGACCGGCGAGATCGAAAGCGGAGAGACCTTCTCGCGGCTGCTCAATCAGCGTTACAACGTCAATATCGCGGTCGTCAATCGCCTCCTCGCCCTTTCCAAAGGGCGTTTCGAGCCCCGCGATATCCGGGCCGGACGCACCTATACCGCTTTTCTGACGCCGGATAGCGCCCAGACCTTGTGCTACCTGGTGTACGAGCGGAACCAGACCGACTACGTTACTTTCTCCTTGTGCGACAGCATCTACGTGCGGGTGGACAAGAAAGAGGTCGTCACCGAAGAGCGTTATGCCGAAGGGACGATCAGCAGTTCGCTGTACGCCACCATTTACGAGAACAACCTGCCGGTAGTGCTCGGCGAACGGATGGCGAAAATCTACCAGTCAGTGATCGACTTCTTCGCCTTGCAGAAAGGAGACAAGTTCCGCGTCTTGTACGAAGAGCAGTTTATCGACACCGCCAGCGTCGGCGTGGGGACGATCTACGGCGTGGAGTTCGTTCATGCCGGGAAGAGCTATTGGGCCTGCCGGTTCAATCAGGACGACGAGTGGGGCTATTGGGACGACAAGGGCGTCAACCTGAAGCAGGCCATGCTGAAGGCCCCGCTGAGCTTCAGCGCGCGGATCACCTCCCGTTTCGGCTCCCGGATTCATCCGATCAAGCGGATTCGGCGACAGCATAACGGCGTGGACTATGCTTGTCCGGTGGGGACTCCGGTGCATGCCGTGGCGAGCGGCGTGGTGACCCGACGAGGCTGGGATCCGTTCGGCGGCGGTTGGCGCATATGGATCAAACACGCGGGGGGATACGAGTCGGCCTATCTGCACTTGAGCCGTTTCGCCGTGCAGCAGGGGCAGCGGGTTTCGCAGGGACAGGTGATCGGTTATTCGGGAAACTCCGGCGGTTCGACCGGCCCGCACCTCGACTACCGGTTGAAAAAGAACGGCAAGTATATCAATCCGCTGACCAACACCTCGCAACCCAGCACGCCGATTCGGTCGGGCAACAAGGCCGCTTTCGAGCAGGCGAAGCGAGATGTGCGGAAAGTGATGGACGCTTATGCAGCAAAAAAATAAAGAGTCGGCTTTGTCGGTCGTCGACGCCCGGATCGTCCGTTTCGTGGGACGCCATCGGGTGATGACGCTGGCCACTGCCGACGCTTCGGCAGGGGGCGAATTGTGGTGTTGCAATCTCTTTTATGCTTATCTGGCCCCCGGCACGCTCGGTTTTGCGGGCGGGGCTTTCGTCTTTACCTCTCCGGCCGAGACGCGGCATGCCGCTCAGTTTACGGCTCACGGCCGGGTGGCAGCTTCTGTCGTCCTGGAATCGAAAGTCGTAGGGCGGTTGCAGGGGCTTCAGCTTCAGGGTACGGTGCATCGGGCGGACAGCTCTGCCGAATGGTTGTCGGCGGCGCGCAGCGGCTATCTGAAACGGTTTCCGTTTGCGGCGCCGATGTTGAGCGAATTGTGGCTGTTGGAAGTTTCGAATATGAAGTATACCGACAACACTTTGGGTTTCGGAACCAAGTTGTTTTGGCCGGAGCGGGAGCGGTGACTCGGTTGCTGTTCCGAAAGCTAGGGTAGTGTCTGCCTTGGGGTAGAGGCAGCCAGTTGAAATGCGTAAGCATTTCCCGTCCACGGGACGTGGGGCCCGCTTGGCCGACGCGTTCGCGTCATGGCGCGCGGCCGTTATTACTTTCCAGTTGCTCGTGCGCCGCCGCCTAAAGAGGGAAATCGTCCAAATGTGCTGGCACGTTTTGACAAGATTTCTCCAGGCGCGCGAACAATGGGTTAACGTCAGCGCGCGGACAAAGAACGGAGGTAGAGGCGGCCAGTGGAAATGCGTGAGCATTTTCCGTCCACGGGACGTGGGGCCCGCGCGCAGTCCCCTCCTGTTGCCAAAGCCGCGCGCCCCGCCTAAAGAAGCGATTCAACTATTTCGGCGGTAGCCGAATATAGATGAATCGCGTAAGGCGCGCGAAAAAATCTGTCCATTCACGAAAACTCCGTCGCCCGCCCGCCTAAAGAGGGATTTCACTCGTTTTGCGACAGCAAAATCGAGATGAAATCCCAGCGGGCGACGGTAAACGTGGCGGAGTGATAGCGGAGCCACAGTGGGCTGACACGGGGCGGAGAACTGGGCCGTGCTTTGGGCCGTGGATTGGGCTATGCTTTTGCGACCCAACGGGTCGCGCGGGCCGAAGCCTCCCGCCGCGGAGGGACGCACAGCGTCTTTTGCTGCCAGTCTCTACCCCAAACCCCGCAGGCTTCGACCGCTTAAGCCGAATGCGAGTAGCGCGGTTCTCCGAACCGCCGGCCTTGTCGCCCAGGCGCAAAGCGCCTCGGGGGGTGGGCGACAGGCCGAAGTTCAGAAAATTGTGCGGTGCTTCTGCGACCCAACGGGTCGCGCGGGCCGGAGCCAGCGTAGGGCCGCAACTCGCGATGCTCGTTTTGGCCCACGCTGGCTCCGGCCGCCAAAGTCGAACCAGTTAGGGTAGCTCCAGCCCCTTGCCCACCGCGGGCTCGCGGCGTTTATTCCGAGAGGCAACGCAACTGAAAACCGTGTGCTCGGTAGTCCGAATAGCTGGCGTTGAAGCCTTGCGAATGGAAATGTGAGTCCAGTCCACCGATGTCTCTCGTTGTTGAAGACCAGCAGAATCCGCTATTGCCAACGTTCCTGACCACGCCCTCATAGTCCGTGCGACCGAAATCGCGGTAGCCCGGGGCGGCGGAAAAGACCCCGATAGGTGCTTCAGCCTTCCGGAACGAATGATAGGATAAACCCTCGTGAATCGGAAAATCTTAGCCTTAGCCATCCCGAACATCGTCTCCAACGTGACCGTTCCCCTCTTGGGGATGGTCGATCTGGGCATCGTGGGGCGTTTGGGCGACGACGCCCTGATCGGCGGAATCGCCGTCGGCGGCACCCTCTTCAACTTCCTTTATTGGAACTTTAGCTTCCTGCGGATGGGCACCAGCGGCCTGACCGCCCAAGCCTATGGCGCCCGCGACTTTCGCGAAGCCGGTCGAGTGCTCGTGCGCGCCTTGTGCGTAGCCGGCACCGTCGCCTTGCTGCTCTGGGCCCTGCAACAGCCCATCCTGCGCGGCGCGATGTACGTCATGGAAGGCAGCGAAGCCGTGGAACAAGCCGCCCGCCGCTACTTCCTCGTTCGGATCTGGGCCGCCCCCGCTACCTTGGCCTTGTATGCCCTGACCGGCTGGTTCATCGGCATGCAGAACGCCCGCGCCCCCATGTGGATCGCCATCGGCATCAACCTCGTGAACATCGGCGCCAGTCTGGCCGCCGTCCGACTCGGCGGCATGGGTATCGAAGGCGTTGCGCTCGGCACCGTCGTCGCCCAGTGGAGCGGCGTGCTTGCCGCCCTCTTCGTTATCCGGCGCTACTACGGCCGCTTTTTCGACCGCAACCTCGTTCGACAGAGCGGCATGCTGAAATGGAACGTCATGCGGCGATTCTTCCGCGTGAACCGCGACATCTTTCTGCGCACCGTTTGCCTCGTCGCCGTCTTCACCTACTTTACCGTCGCCTCCACCCGAATGGGAGATACCCTGCTGGCCGTCAATACCCTGCTTTTGCAACTCTTCACCCTGTTTTCTTACCTGATGGACGGTTTCGCCTACGCCGGCGAAGCCCTTGCCGGACGCTACTACGGAGCCCGCAATCTCATCCAGCTGCGTCGAGCCATACGCGGTTTATTGGGCTGGGGGACAGGCGTGATGCTGCTCTTTACACTGCTTTATGCGACCATCGGACAGTCGATACTGGCCCTTTTTACCGACAGCCCGGCTATCCTTGCAGCCGCCCGGGCGTATGCCGTATGGGCCGTGTGCGTGCCCGTGTGCGGATTCCTGGCCTTTATTCTGGACGGCGTGCTGGTCGGGATGACCGCGACCTGGGTGATGCGCAACGCCATGTTTGTAGCCACCGGCGTCTTTTTCGGCCTCTATTTCCTGCTGGAATCCCGGATGGGGAATGCCGGGTTGTGGATCGCTTTTCTGAGTTATCTTTTTCTGCGCGGCGCGCTTCAAGGGGTTTTCTTTAGTCGCCGAATTTTCAGTTGGTTTCCGGCTGGAAATAAACCGTAAGATTTTATTTTTCAGTTTTTTAAGACTAACTTTCCGTGGTTTGTCTTCGTAAAAAGCTATTTTGCTGCTGCTGCCCACGGGTCGTTGTGGAGTACTTTTACGTGCACCAAAAATGAAAAATTCGTATGGCAGATAAATTATATGTCTTCGACACCACGTTGCGCGACGGCGAGCAAGTGCCTGGATGTCAGCTCAATACGGTCGAAAAGATCGAAGTGGCGCGTCAGCTCGAACTGCTCGGAGTCGATGTGCTGGAGGCCGGTTTTCCGGTGTCGAGCCCGGGCGACTTCAACTCCGTGCGCGAGATTTCACGGGCGGTGACCCAGCCTACGATCTGTGCCCTGACGCGGGCTGTCGAAAAGGATATCGAAGTGGCGGCCGATGCTTTGAAATATGCGCGTCGCGGTCGGATTCACACCGGGATCGGAACCTCCGACGAACATATCCGGTATAAATTCAACTCCACCCGCGAGGAGGTGCTGGAGCGGGCTGTGGCGGCCGTGAAATATGCCAAACGGTTCGTCGAAGATGTCGAGTTTTATGCCGAAGATGCGGGGCGGTCGGATAACGAGTATCTGGCCCGCGTGGTCGAGGCGGTCATTAAGGCGGGGGCGACCGTGGTCAATATTCCCGATACGACAGGCTATTGCCTGCCGGCGGAGTATGCCGCCAAGATCGCTTACCTGATGGAACATGTGGACGGCGTGCACCGCGCGATTCTTTCGACCCACTGCCACAACGATTTGGGGATGGCGACGGCCAATTCGCTGGCCGGGATTGCGGCGGGGGCGCGGCAGGTGGAGTGCACCATCAACGGCATCGGCGAACGGGCCGGGAACACAGCGTTGGAAGAGGTCGTGATGGCCCTTCGGTGCCATCGGGAGCTGGGGATCGACACCGATATCGACACGAAACGGATTACGGCGACCAGCCGGATGATTTCCAGCCTGATGAACATGCCCGTGCAGGCCAACAAGGCGGTGGTCGGGCGGAACGCCTTCGCCCACTCGTCGGGGATTCACCAGGACGGGGTGCTCAAAAACCGCGAGAGCTACGAAATTATGAATCCCGAGGATGTGGGGCTGTCGGACAACGCCATCGTGCTGACGGCGCGCAGCGGGCGGGCCGCCCTGAAGCACCGGCTGGAACAGATGGGGTACCTGCTGGAGGGGGACGAATTGGCGCGGGCGTATGAAGAGTTCCTCGTGCTGGCGGACAACAACAAGAATATCCAGGATGAAGACCTGCTGCCGCTGGTGGGCGGGACGGAGAAACGCGACCGACATATCGAACTGACCTACTTGCAGGTACTCTCGGGGACTTTGGTTCCGACCGCTACCGTGCGGGTGCGGGTCGGCGGGAGCGAGGTGACCGCCACGGCGACGGGGAACGGGCCGATCGATGCCTCGATCAACGCCATCCGGACGATCATCAAGGACAAGATTACCTTGCAGGAGTTCCTGATTCAGGCCATGACCAAGGGTTCCAACGATTTGGGGCGGGTGCACATGCAGTTGGTTTACGGTGATGTGGCGGTGCACGGGTTCGCTATTCATGCCGACATCACGCGCGCCGCGGTCGAGGCCTATATCGACGGGGTGAACAAAGCGCTCGCGTAGGGCTTTCGGGGCGGGTTTATTTGGGTAGATCCGGCCAGAGCATCCCGTAGGGATGCGCTCTAAAGTTTTTTCGGTTCCTTTTTGTTCACAACCGACGCTGCCTTCGGCTTCCTCGTGCTACCTCGGCATAGTCCGTAAACGGTCTCTGCTCTCGGAACGCTACTCGGTTCCTCCTTGCACCTCGGCCATTCAAACAAGTTTGATGGCACTCGGTTGCTGCGTCGGTTTTCTGGTTCTCTTTGTTCACAACCGACGCTGCCAGCGAGAGCAATGCAAACATAGTTTGCCAATTGCCGAGCGGCGAGGAGGAAGGCGAAGCCAACGAGAACAGTTCTGTCCGGCACAGAGCTTGACCGCGCGCCCCGCCTAAAGGAGCGATTCAACTATTTCGGCGGTAGCCGAAATAGAATGAATCGCGCAGGCGCGCGAACAAAGAATGGGGCGAGGAATTGGGCCGAGGCTGCCAGTTGAAATGCGCCAGCATTTCCCGTCCACGGGACGTGGGGCCCGGCCGGCCCGAGGCCAGTTTTAGGCGAGTCAAAGCTCGACCGCGCGCCGTCGCCTTAAAAGGGAAATCGTCAAAATGTGCTGGCACGTTTTGACAAGATTTCCCAAGGCGCGCGAACAGAATTGGGCCGACACAGTTTATTGCCCACCGCGGGCCCTCGGGCCTGCGCGGCCCGAGCATGTAGCCCCAGGCGCGCGAACAAAGCATCAAAATACCTTTGTGTGTTCGTCTCGCGCAAAAGAGATGACCATCTCAAAGTCGAAGAAAACGTTCAAAAGACAATAAATCAAGTATATAGAATGGGACAAACATTGTTCGATAAAGTTTGGGACGCCCACGTCGTGCGGCAGCTCGACGGAGGGCGGTCGGTGCTCTATATCGACCGGCACTATATCCACGAAGTGACCTCGCCGGTTGCATTCGGCGGATTGCGAGCGCGGGGAATCGGGATTTTCCGCCCGGATCAGACCACCGCGACCGCAGACCATAATACGCCCACGCTCAATCAGGACAAACCGCTCGAACCGGGCGAGTCGAAAACCCAGCTCGACCAACTGGACAAGAACTGCAAAGAGTTCGGGATCGCTAATTACTACGGACTGAATCACCCGAAGAACGGGATCGTGCATATTATCGGGCCGGAATACGGTTTTACCCAGCCCGGGATGACCATCGTGTGCGGCGACAGCCACACCTCGACCCACGGGGCGTTCGGCGCCGTGGCCTTCGGGATCGGGACATCGGAAGTCGAGATGGTCTTCGCCTCGCAGTGTATCATGCAGCCGAAGCCCAAAAAGATGCGGATCACCGTCGATGGCGCTTTGGGCGAGGGGGTGACCGCCAAGGATGTGGCGCTCTATATCATTTCACAGATCACCGCGGCGGGCGGAACAGGCCACTTCATCGAATTTGCCGGCTCGGCCATTCGGGGCTTGTCGATGGAGGGACGGATGACCCTTTGTAATATGAGCATCGAGTGCGGGGCCAGAGGGGGGATTGTGGCGCCGGACGAAACGACATTCGCATACGTCAAGGGGCGCGAGCATGCCCCGTCGGTCGAAAACGGCGACTGGGATCGCGCGGTGGCGTATTGGAAGACTTTGTACAGCGATCCGGACGCGGTGTTCGACAAGGAGTACCGGTTCGATGCGGCGGACATCCAGCCGATGATTACCTACGGGACGAATCCGGGGATGGGGCTGCCGATTACGGGCGTCATTCCTGCGCCGGCGTCGGAATCGGACGTCAAGGCGTTGGAATACATGGATTTCAAGGCTGGCGAGGCGATGCTTGGCAAACCGGTCGATTACGTCTTTTTGGGGAGTTGTACGAACGGGCGGATCGAGGACTTCCGGCTCTTCGCCCATGCGGTCAAAGGACATAAAAAGGCCGATCATGTGGTGGCGTGGCTGGTGCCGGGCTCGCACATCGTGGAACGGCTGGTGCGCGAGGAGGGCTTACTGGATATCCTCCACGAAGCGGGCTTCGAGCTTCGGCAGCCGGGCTGTTCCGCTTGTCTGGCGATGAATGCCGACAAGGTGCCGGCGGGGAAATATGCGGTCTCCACTTCGAATCGCAATTTCGAGGGCCGACAGGGGCCGGGGGCGCGGACGCTTTTGGCGAGTCCTTTAGTCGCTGCGGCTGCGGCGATCACGGGACGCATTACCGACCCACGTGAACTTTTTGTAAAATAATCGTTCGTTTACCGTGTCTACCCGCATGGAACTGTACCTTTTCTGAAGAAAAGGTACCCAAAAGACTTTCGTGATAGCTACGCTACTCCTTAGGCTCCGCAGTCCTCAATCTTCGTGAGTCTGTCGGGCTGGGTTTTCTCGGCGAGCGCGCTTAGGGTATCATGCCCAATTATTTAGCGCGCTACGCCGGAAAACCACAGCCCAACCAACCGAGACTTGGGCCGCCGGTAGCTTTAGGATGCGCAAGCATCCATCTAAAGTTTTTTTGGTTCTTTTTGTTCACAACCGACGCTGCCGGCGAGGGCAATGCAAACGTAGTTTGCCAATTGCCGAGCGGCGAGGAGGAAAACGAGCGGAGCGAAGTTAAAAAGAACAGTACCCTCCCTGGCAAACACAGTAATCGAACAAGTTATATTAACTCAGACAGATGGCAAGAGAAAAATTCGTGAAGATCGTATCCGGCGCCGTGCCCGTGAACATCGAGAATATAGACACCGACCAGATCATCCCCGCCCGGTTTTTGAAAGCCACCGAGCGTAAGGGGTTCGGCGACAATCTGTTCCGCGACTGGCGGTATACCAAGGATAACCGGCTGATTCCCAAATTTCCGGTGAATGACAAGGCCAAATATGAAGGGACGATTCTCGTCGCCGGTTATAACTTCGGGTGCGGATCATCGCGCGAACATGCCGCATGGGCAATTTACGATTATGGGTTTCGGGTTGTTGTGAGCAGCTTTTTCGCCGACATTTTCCGGAATAATGCTCTGAACAACGGTTTGTTACCCATTCAGGTGAGTCCCGAGTTTTTGGCCGGGATTTTCGCCACCGTCGAGAAAGACAACCGGGCGCAATTCACCGTCGATCTCGAGAACCAGACCATCATGAATAATACAACGGGCGCCAGCGAGTCGTTCGCCATCGACGGGTATAAGAAAGAGTGCCTGTTGAACGGGTACGACGACGTAGACTACCTCGTGACCCTTCGGCCCGAAGTGGCGCGCTACGAACAGACCCGCGCATAGTCCGATTTTCAAACCCATTGAACCCGAAACCCATGCCCAGAGTCGAGATCATGGACACCACCCTGCGCGACGGCGAGCAGACCTCCGGCGTCTCCTTCGCGCCGCAGGAGAAACTCAGCTTGGCGCGGTTACTGCTGACCGACATCAAGGTGGACCGCATCGAAATCGCCTCCGCCCGGGTGAGCGAAGGCGAGCGGCAGGCCGTGAGCCGGATTATGGAGTGGGCGACGAAGAATGGGTACCTCGATCGGATCGAAGTGCTCGGCTTTGTGGACGGAGGCGTATCGCTCGACTGGATTGCCGCCTGCGGCGGCCGCGTCGTCAATCTGCTGACCAAAGGCTCTGAGAAACATTGCAAGTACCAGTTGCGGAAAACTCTCGACCAGCATGTCGAAGACATTCGTCGTGACGTGACGGCGGCCACGGAGCGGGGGATCGCCGTCAATCTCTACCTCGAAGACTGGTCGAACGGGATGCGACACTCGCGCGAGTACGTATATCGTATGGTGGACGCCTTGCGGGATCTGCCCATTCGGCGGTTCATGCTGCCCGACACCTTGGGTGTTTTCGAACCGTGGGAATGCGACGAAGCCTGTCGGGCTATGGTCGAGCGGTATCCGGATTTGCGGTTCGATTTCCATGCCCATAACGATTACGATCTTGCGGTGGCCAATACCGTGGCGGCAGTGAAAGCGGGGATACAGGGCGTGCACGTGACCGTCAACGGGCTGGGCGAACGGGCCGGAAACGCGCCGCTCTCTTCCGTTATCGCTGCCTTGCATGACCATTTGAACGCCGAAATGGGGATCGATGAAGCGCGGACGAACCATGTCTCCACGGTGGTCGAAAGTTATTCGGGCATTCGGATTCCGGCCAATAAGCCGGTCATCGGCGAGAACGTCTTTACCCAGTGCGCCGGGATTCACGCCGACGGGGACAATAAGAACAACCTCTATTTCAACGACCTGCTTCCGGAGCGTTTCGGGCGGACGCGGCAGTATGCCTTGGGGAAGAGCTCCGGCAAAGCCAACATCCGCAAGAATTTGGAGCTTTTGGGGATCGAGCTCGATGAGGCATCCATGACCCGCGTGACCCAATACATCGTGGAGCTCGGCGACCGGAAAGAGATTGTGACCGCCGAGGATTTGCCGTATATCGTTTCGGACTTGCTGGGCAATTCGGGAGACGGCGAGCAGGATGCGGTGCGGATCCTGAACTATTCGCTTTCGGTGGCTCAGGGGCTGCGTCCGGTGGCCACGGTGAAGATGGAGATTCATGGCCAGAGCTACCAGCAGACCTCGGCCGGGGACGGTCAGTACGATGCGTTCGTGTCGGCCGTCCGGGCGATTTACCGCGAGCAGCTCGGTCGCGAGTTTCCGATTTTGGCCGACTATTCCGTGAGCATTCCTCCGGGAGGCCGGACAGACGCGTTCGTGCAGACCTTGATTACGTGGGAACAGAGCGGCGTACGGTTCAAGACCCGAGGGTTGGATGCCGACCAGACCATTGCCGCCATCAAGGCGACCGTGAAGATGTTGAACAAGATCGAGCAGCGAGGGTAGGAAAGCAGTGCAGGCGCGCGCATCAAAGAACTGGGCTGAACTGATTGAGCGATACGTAGTATCGATCCGTCCCGCCGGGGCGCCCATCGGGCGTTTTGTTAGGGTTGTCTTTGCCTTATTAACCGCCCGCCGCCCGCGCAGGGCAGTTTCAGACGGGTCAAAGCTCTCCCGCGCGCGACTGCTGGATAAGAAATCATTCAAACGCGTGTTTCGCGTTTGAATAAGATTTCCGCCAGCGCGCGGACAAAGAACAGGGGTAGAGGCGGCCAGTAAAACACCAGAAGGGTGCGTCCGACCGGCGGACGCGTTCGCGCCAAGGCGCGCGAACAAATCGACTCTGCCGAAAACTTCGTCGCCCGCCCGCCTAAGAGGGCATATTCTGCCGGATTGGCACTCGGCCAATCCGGCAAGAATTGCCGCGGGCGACGAAGAAATGCGGCGGAGCGGAAGCGGAGCCGCAGTGAGGCTGACACGGGGCAGTGCTTTGGGCCGTGGGTTGGGCTGTGCTTTTGCGACTCTACGAGTCGCGCAGTTCGCCGCCAGCGGCGGACTGCAACCCTCGCAAGCTCGGTTGCGCCCCCGCTGGCGGCAAACTGCCTACAAGAGACGAATGGGTAGTGCTCCTGCGACCCTTTGGGTCGCGCGGGCCGAACGCCTGCCCACGGGAGGCCCGCAATACGCCGCTCCGCGTCGAAAATTGCGATACCTCCCGGGCGTCCGACTGCAAAGTCAAATTGAAATAGGGTAGAGGCTGTCGCTTGGGGTAGTTCCAGTCAGCTTTCGAGTGCCGAGCGGCACCGTTTATTCCGAGAGGCAACGCAACTGAAAACCGTAGCCACGGTTGACCGGGTTGCTGGGATAGAGCCATGTCATACGGAAATTCAAGATGATGCCTTCAGTATTGCTGACCCCCGAAGACCAGCTGTAACCATAGCTACCGAGGCTGCCCGACATACCCGTATCCCGATGGCGGTAGCCCGGGGCGGCGGATTTACGAAAATAAACTAAAGAAACATAACAACCAGATACCCATGAACCTGAACATCGCCCTCTTGCCCGGCGACGGCATCGGACCCGAGATCGTCGGCGAAGCCGTGAAAGTCCTCGACGCCGTCGGCGCCAAGTACGGACATACCTTTACCTATCGGAAAGGCCTCGTCGGCGCCTGCGCCATCGACGCCACCGGCGATCCCTACCCCGCCGAGACCCATCGGATCTGCCAGGAAGCCGGAATCGTACTCTTCGGCGCCATCGGCGACCCCAAATACGACAACGACCCCTCCGCCAAAGTGCGGCCCGAGCAGGGATTGCTGCGGATGCGCAAATCCTTGGGCCTGTTCGCCAACGTGCGCCCGCTGGTCGTTTTCGACTCCCTCGTGGAACGCTCGCCCCTGAAAGCAGAGCGGGTCAAAGGCGCAGATTTTGTGTGCATTCGTGAACTGACCGGCGGGATGTACTTCGGCCGTCCCCAAGGGCGGAGCGAAGACGGGAATGTAGCCTATGACACCTGCGTTTACTCCCGCGAAGAGATCGAACGCATCCTGAAAGTCGCCTTCGAACAAGCCCGGAAACGGCGCAAACTACTCACCGTCGTTGACAAAGCCAACGTCATCGCCACCTCGCGTCTGTGGCGTCAGATCGCCAAAGAGATGGCCCCGCAATATCCTGACGTGCAAGTCGATTACATGTTCGTGGACAACGCCGCCATGCAGATCATCCAGCGCCCGACCTACTTCGACGTGTTAGTCACCGAAAACCTCTTCGGCGATATCCTGACCGACGAATCCAGCGTCATCAGCGGCTCCCTGGGGCTCCTCCCCTCCGCATCGTTGGGGGCCGAAGTCGCTCTGTTCGAGCCCATTCACGGCTCCTATCCGCAGGCAGCCGGCAAGAACATCGCCAATCCGATGGCCACCATATTGAGCGCCGCCATGCTGCTCGAGCACGTCGGACTCGCGCAAGAAGGAACCGCCGTTCGCGCCGCCGTCGAACAAGCCATTGCCGACGGAGTCGTGACCGAAGACCTGATCGATCCCTCCACAACAGGGCAAAAAGCCTATTCGACCACCGAAGTGGGCGATTTCGTCGCCGCCCATGTGTAAGCGACACTTGTAACGGCGAAATTTTTAGGTCGAAGATCGGCTGATTTACAGTCAGATAGGGGCGGATAGCAAAGAAAATCCAAAAATAATTTTGGAAATATTTGGAGAATAGGAAAAGAAGTCCTTATCTTTGCACCCGCAAAAGTTCATTGAAGTATTGCAGTTGTAGTACAAGTTTTAGGAGCCAGCGATGGCTCACCGCCTAGAGATAGGTGGGAAAAGAAAGCTTAGTCAATAAAAGAAACAGGTAGAAAAGAAACCGGAGCACAGGAGACGGTTCGGAGGGTGTCGTCAGATGCTTTCCGCCGCTCGGGGCAAGGTTTGGATGTCTGAGGGTGTTTTTAGGAATACCGCAGATATTTCAGATAAGTTTCCCGAGAGGTATAATCGTCAGAAAATTTCATTTTTACAATGGAGAGTTTGATCCTGGCTCAGGATAAACGCTAGCGGCAGGCCTAACACATGCAAGTCGAGGGGCAGCATATGGATTGCTTGCAATCCATGATGGCGACCGGCGCACGGGTGCGTAACGCGTATGTAACTTGCCTTATGCAGGAGGATAACCCGAAGAAATTCGGCCTAATACTCCATAAGTGTCAGAGAGGCATCTTTCGGGCATAAAAGATTTATCGGCATAAGATAGACATGCGTGACATTAGCTAGTCGGTGAGGTAACGGCTCACCGAGGCGACGATGTCTAGGGGTTCTGAGAGGAAGGTCCCCCACACTGGTACTGAGACACGGACCAGACTCCTACGGGAGGCAGCAGTGAGGAATATTGGTCAATGGGCGCAAGTCTGAACCAGCCATGCCGCGTGCAGGATGACGGCTCTATGAGTTGTAAACTGCTTTTGTACGAGAATAATAGTTCTTACGTGTAGGGATTTGAATGTATCGTACGAATAAGGATCGGCTAACTCCGTGCCAGCAGCCGCGGTAATACGGAGGATTCGAGCGTTATCCGGATTTATTGGGTTTAAAGGGTGCGTAGGCGGTCAGGTAAGTTAGAGGTCAAATGTCGGGGCTTAACCCCGTGCCTGCCTCTGATACTGTTTGACTGGAGAGCGGATGCAGCAGGCGGAATGAGTAGTGTAGCGGTGAAATGCTTAGATATTACTCAGAACACCGATTGCGCAGGCAGCTTGCTAATCCGCATCTGACGCTGATGCACGAAAGCGTGGGTAGCGAACAGGATTAGATACCCTGGTAGTCCACGCAGTAAACGATGATAACTCGTTGTCGGCGATATACAGTCGGTGACCCAGCGAAAGCGATAAGTTATCCACCTGGGGAGTACGACCGCAAGGTTGAAACTCAAAGGAATTGACGGGGGCCCGCACAAGCGGAGGAACATGTGGTTTAATTCGATGATACGCGAGGAACCTTACCCGGGCTTGAAAGTTAGCGACCGCCTTTGAAAGAGGGCTTCTCTTCGGAGCGCGAAACTAGGTGCTGCATGGTTGTCGTCAGCTCGTGCCGTGAGGTGTCGGGTTAAGTCCCATAACGAGCGCAACCCCTGTTCACAGTTACCAGCACGTGATGGTGGGGACTCTGTGAAGACTGCCGGTGTAAACCGCGAGGAAGGTGGGGATGACGTCAAATCAGCACGGCCCTTACGTCCGGGGCGACACACGTGTTACAATGGCCGGTACAGAGGGCAGCGACCTGGTGACAGGAAGCGAATCTCGTAAAGCCGGTCTCAGTTCGGATTGGAGGCTGCAACTCGCCTCCATGAAGTTGGATTCGCTAGTAATCGCGCATCAGCCATGGCGCGGTGAATACGTTCCCGGGCCTTGTACACACCGCCCGTCAAGCCATGGAAGCCGGGGGTGCCTGAAGTGCGCTGCCGCGAGGAGCGCCCTAGGGTAAAACCGGTGACTGGGGCTAAGTCGTAACAAGGTAGCCGTACCGGAAGGTGCGGCTGGAACACCTCCTTTCTGGAGTGCCTTTCAACCACCGACCGCAACCGCAGTCGGCCGAGAAAGACACGGAAAAGGTGCTTCGACCGATCGACAACTTGCTACTCTCCTGCAAATTATCGACTTTTCACCGTAATTTAATTAAACAGACCCGTAGCTCAGTTGGTTAGAGCACTACACTGATAATGTAGGGGTCAGCGGTTCAAATCCGCTCGGGTCTACACCAACGAAGCACACAAAGGCTTCATTATAACGTTCTCGGGGAATTAGCTCAGTTGGCTAGAGCACCTGCTTTGCAAGCAGGGGGTCAAGGGTTCGACTCCCTTATTCTCCACCAGAAGCGATGCGAATCGCCAAAGTTCATTGACACGGATTAAGGACGAGTAAGAGCGACATTTTTAGAATGTCGCACGCGATATTCAAGACTTCAAGGAGATTAAGAATATCGTCAAGTAAGAAAGTATGCAAGGGCGTACGGGGGATGCCT
>NZ_CAQIVA010000022.1:0-28020 GCF_948810725.1 uncultured Rikenella sp. | reverse complement strand
ACGAGGTTCGAACTCGCGACCCTCAGCTTGGGAAGCTGATGCTCTACCAACTGAGCTACTTCCGCTTATTTTTTCAACGCTGCAAAGATAGCGTTTTTCCGGTTACGAACAAATCTTCCGGAGATTTTATCGTTTGCTTTCTTTTGCCGATGTTAGGCGAGGAGGATGACGTCGTTTTTAATACGTGACCTCTTTCATTTTGCGGAGAGGATTACGTCGCTGGTGCGCCGTGATCATTGCCTCCGTTTACCCCTGAGATGGATTACGTCACTAATGATCCATTACCTCCATCTTTTTTCGTGCGGCAGAGAGGATTACGTCACTGGCGTGCGTGATCCATTGCCTCCCGGCGGGACCCCTACAATAAAACTCTATCGCCGGCAACCTCATGAACTGCGTTCATTTCTGGTTTTCCGCCAGTCCTCGCCTTGCAAGCGAGCTTGCGGCGGGACTGTCTGCAAACCAGAGCCTGACGGCTGAACGGCTTGCCGGATGATAAACTTTTTTGTGGGCGGAGATGGATTCGAACCACCGAAGTCGAAGACAGCAGATTTACAGTCTGCCCCATTTGGCCACTCTGGTATCCGCCCGAAAGGAAGTCGTTCATCAAACGACGATCGGCATTGCATTCGAAGAGGAAAGCCCTCTTCTGCCGAATGCGGTGCAAAGGTGTGCAAAATTTCCGGATTTTCCAACACCGTGTCCGAAAATCAATCGAACAAATGGTGTCCCCCATCCGCAGCCCCTCCGCCGCGCGAATGAGAACCGCCCGAACCGCCCTCGTTTTTCAACGTCTCACGCGACACCTTCCCCCCCGCCGGAGCCCCACCGGCGTAAATCTTCATCCGACGACGAATGTAGGCGGGAATATTTTCGATCTGTTCCTCTGTCAATGCGGTGATATCGTCATCGTCCGCCCGCTGCGGTTCCGGAGCAACAGGCTCCACCACGGTCTCCACGGCCTGCACCACCTGAACCGGAGGGGTAACCTCAACCACCGGCACAGGCGCCGGCACAGGCTCTACCGCTGCAATCGGCGTTTCCGTCATCGGCGCGTCGACCACCGGTTGCCGCTCTTCGGCCACCATTTCGCGCTCCCGCTCTGCGATCGACACCGAAGGACGGTCATAAGCGGTATGGCTCGCCGCGAACTGCGGTTCGCCCCGGTCATGGGTCACGACGGAAAAATCGTCTCCCTCGTCTCCCGATCCCGCCTTGGCTTTCTTGTCTGCCCGCCCGGAAAAACCGGCACCGCCCTCCTGATCGATCAGCGAGATGGTCTCCCGCTTGGGCCCTTCGTTCTGTCCGGCCAAAGGCCGACCCGTCCCCATACCGTTCCGACGGGCGTTCGGATCGCGCCCCACGACTTCGGCATACCGTTCGCGAATGGCCGGAATGCTGTCGATGTCGAACCCGGTGGCGATCACGGTGATCCGGATGTCGTCGCCCAAAGATTCATCGGTGCCGGCCCCCCAGATCAGGTCGGTGGAGTTGTCGTTCCCCGTCCGCTCCTGCATGAACTGGGTGATCTGATAGGTCTCGGTCAAGGTGACCTCTTTGTTGCCGGAGGTGATATTCAGGAGGACGTTCTTGGCGCCCGAAATATCTTTGTGGTTGAGCAGGGGCGAGCTCATAGCCGCTTCGGCCACCTCTCTGGCACGATTTTCGCCGCTTCCGCGCGCAGAGCCCATCAAGGCGATGCCGCTGTCTTTCATGACGGTCTGCACGTCGGCAAAGTCGACGTTGACGCGATATTCCTGGGTGATGATCTCGGCGATACTCTTCGCTGCGGTAGCCAGAATATCGTCCGCTTTGCCGAAAGCCTCGGATAAGGTGAGTTCGCCGTAAATTTCATGGATATTCTCGTTGTTCACCACGAGCAACGAGTCTACATTGTGTCTGATCTCTTCGATCCCGTCGATCGCCTGCAAAATCCGGCGCCGTCCTTCGGTCTTGAACGGAATGGTAACGATGGCGACGGTCAATATCCCCATCTCCTTCGCCGCCTTGGCAATCACCGGCGCAGCGCCTGTCCCTGTCCCGCCGCCCATCCCGGCGGTGACGAAGACCATCTTGATGTTCTTCTCGCGAAAGACTTCCCGAATCTCTTCGATGCTCTCTTCGGCAGCAGCGCGTCCGCGTTCGGGTTTATTCCCCGCCCCCAGCCCCTCGGTGAGGGTCTCTCCGAGGCGGATCTGGGTGGGAATCGGGCTCCGTCCCAAGGCCTGCCGGTCGGTGTTGCAGACCATGAACGAGACGTCCGTAATCCCGAGTTTGTACATGTGGTTCACGGCATTGCTCCCCCCGCCGCCAACCCCCACGACCATGATAATGGACGAGCTGACCGGTTCTATATCTACGAATTCAACCATTTTGCCTGCTGGTGATAAAATCGGTATCAATAACTGTCGTCGTCGTCGACCTCTTCGTCGGTGAACATTCCGCCGAACCAACGTTTCACGCGTTCGGAGAGTTTAGGTCTCCGGAGGCGCAACTCCTCTTCCGGATAGTCGTCCAGGTACTCCTCGTCGCCGTCCATCCCGTACGAATCCGGTTCATATCCCCCTTCCTGCTGTCCCCCCTCATAGGAGTCGGCCTCAGGCGTATAAGAAGAGTCATACCCTCCCCCCGCAACAGCCGTATTCCCCGAAGCCATCGCCCGCCCGTTCTGTTGTCCGGCCGGCGTATGGTAATAGTTCTCGTCTCCCGCCGCAGCTCCCGCGTTTTGAGGCTCTCCCGCCGCCTGCGCCGGTTCGGCGGCATCGATCTCGGTATAGTTTCCTTTCCGCACGGCATCGAGGACGATCCCGGTCAAAGTGGAGTATTTCGGCGCCGAAACGAGTTCCACCGAGTCCGCCGCCACGTAGGTAACCGGCTGAGCGATCCGCACGTCCATCCCGGTGTGCATTTTGAAGAGGAGGTCGAGGTTTTTCAAATTGGCTCCCCCGCCGGTCAGCACGATCCCTGCCCCCAACCGTCCCTTGAATCCGCACCGTTCGATCTCGATCTTCACATAGTCGATGATGTCGTACATCCGGGCTTCGATAATCCCGGCCAGGGTCTTCACGGCGATCTCTTTCGGCGCCTGCCCGTTGACGCTGGGGATATTGATGTACTTGTCGCCCGGCGTCCGCTCGGCCACGGCCTCGCCGAACGAGGTCTTGAGTTTTTCGACGTACCGCTCCAAAATCCCGTAGGCGCGAATATCTTTATTGATGATATTCCCGCCGATCGGAATCACGGCCAGATGCCGGATCACTTTATCATAATACACGCAGATATCGGTCGTCCCCCCCCCGATATCCACCACGGCCACTCCGAGTTCCTTTTCGTCGTCGCTCAGCACGGCTTCGGCCGAAGCGAGCGGCTGCAAGACAATCCCGGCCAAATTGAGCCCCACGCGTTGAAAGCACCGTCTGATCCGTTCGATAGCGGTCTCTTCGCCGATAATGACGTTGAACTTGGCCTCCAGCTTGCGCCCCTCCATCCCCACGGGTTCGCTGATGTCGTCTTCGCCGTCCAGAATATACGACTGGGGCAGGATACTGATGATGGTTTTCCCCGCCGGCAAAGATGCGTTGCGCTGGTCTTCGATGAGCCGTTCGACGTCCGTGCGCCTTACTTCGGTCACTCCGGCGTCGGTCATGTTCTGCACGGTAACGTATCCCTGTGTCCGATTGCACTGGATATGCTGCCCCGAAACACCCACATAGGCTTCGCGCACGATAATCCCAAGTTCCTGTTCGAGCCGGTTTTTCACCTCTCTCAGCACTTGCGAAGCCTGCTCTATATTTTTCAGATCGCCTTTCATCACGCCGTTGGAGGCGACCTCCTTGAGCGCGACGATTTCGATCTTGTTTTTTTCCGCTTTGCGTCCGACGGCCATCACCACTTTCGTGGTGCCCAGATCGACCGCTGCAACGTATTCGTTATTATCCATATATCTCGTGTGTGCTCTTCGTTCGTTCGGTATGCGCTCTCCTGCGGCGAAAGCCGGCGGCCTAACGTGCGGCCGGGCGGATGGAGTCGCCCGCTTCCGCCGTCCCGGGAGGAGGGTCGGGCACCGGATTTTTGCTCACGACCTGCCCCCGAAAGCGGAGGTCGATTTCGGTGGCCGACCGCCACCATCCGTCGGCAAAGGAGCGGCGATAGAACCGGGAGAGTTTCCCGAGCCGCCGGGCGACGGCAACGGAGTCGCCGACTTCGCCGAAGCGGATCACCTGACGTCCCACGCGTGGCAATAATCGTACCTCATTTCCGTCGTAGTAGATCTGAGCGGTCAGGGCGTCCAAAAACGGGTCGGTATCTACCTGACGGACAAAGTTAAGGAGATTATGCAACAATTCCCGCTCTGCGGGGAACTTTTTTTCATCCAAACGACCGAAATAGTCGGTCGGGAAACCGAAGGTCAGACGTCCGCTCACCACGGGCACGTCGGCGATATAGTCGCTCTGGGAGGGAAGGAGCACCAGGTCGTCATCCACATAGAAGTTGTGTCCGGATTCGCTCACCACGCGCATGACAGGTTTCCGCTGGCCGAGGGTGATATGGAGCCGGCCGTCGATGGCGGTATAGGCTTCGGCCCAGGCGACGAATTCGTGGGCTTCGACGAGACGTTCGATGGCATAGACGTCGACGCCGCGCAACCCCATGCCGATAACGCGTATAGAGCTGTCGGCCAGCCATCTGCGTACGATTTCAGGGGTGACGAAGGCGAGTTCGGCGCTGTCGCGAACGACGATGTCGATGCCAGTGCATTTGAGTTCCCTTTCGCGCACGGTGCAGTAGCGGGCGGCTACGATGCCGTAGGCTATGAGTAGCACGAGCAGCAGTATATGTCCTATTTTCCGTCTTTTCGAGGACATTTCGATCGGTTTTCGATAAGTTTCCTCCCGGCGGGTATGCGTTTTTTCGAGGGACAGGGTTCCAGAGTGTTTTGGCGTCCGCCCCGGGCTACCGCGACTCGTACTCGGGCGGGCCGGTAAAGGTCGGCAACGGCGGGTATAGCTGGTCGTCCGCTATCGGTAGAACGAACGGGGTGTTTTTGGACTTCTATGCACAGCATCTCAGTCCCAACAGTGTGGGTAATCGTGGCCACGGTCTTCAGTTGCGTTGCCTCTCGGAATAAACGGGGGTGCCGCTCGCGGTGGGCAAAGGAGTGGAACAACCCTGAGTAACTGACCACCCAACCCTGCATTTAATAAGTTGCATCCCTGCGGTTCGCAGAACCGCCCGGGCCGGAGCCACCCCAGGCGTAGGGCCGCAACTTCGCGGAGCTCGTTCGGCCCACGCTGGCTCCGACCCTTAATATTCACTCTTGGCTAAAACAGGCCGGACGCCCGGAAGGAACAGCAACTCTCGCTGCGTGAGCGGCGTGTTGCGTCCCGCCCGTGGGCAGGCGGCCGGCCCGAGCGGCTCTGCGAGCCGCAAAAGCAACGCCCCATCACGGAAAGTTCGCCGCCAGCGGTGAGTGCAACGAGCCCCGACGAGTTGCAGCCCGCCGCTCGGGGTGGCGGCGAACTGCGCGACCCTAAAGGGTCGCAGTAGCAACGCCTTTTCTGTCAAGTTCAGCCTTATCGCCTGAGCGGGTCGAAGCCTGCGTCGCTTCAGGTAGAGGCTGGCAGCAAAAGACGCTGTGCGTCCCTCCGCGGCGGGAGGCTTCGGCCCGCGCGGCTCTACGAGCCGCAGAAGCACAGCACCCATTCATCGCACAATTTTCTGAACTTCGGCCTGTCGCCCACTCCCCCGAGCGGCAAAGCCGCTGGGCGACAGGGCCGGCGACCTAAAGGTCGCAAGAGCACAGACCATTCACCGCCCAAGGCTGTCGGATTCGTCCTCGGCGCGCCCCCCCTCGCGCCGCTAAAGCGTCGCCCTTGCCGAGGACGGCGATTCCTCTTGGAATCGCGCTACTCGCTCTCGCCCCAAATTCCAGCCCAAAGCTCGCCCCAGTTCTCCGCCCCGTGTCCGCCTCACTGCGGCTCCGCTTTCGCTCCGCCGCGTTTTCGCGCGCCTTGGGAAATCTTGTCAAAACGCGCAAGCGCATTTTGACGATTTCCCTCTGTAGGCGGCGGCGCGCGGCTGCTTTGAATAATTAAAGGCCGCCTCTACCTCCATTCTCTGTCCGCGCGCTGGCGGAAATCTTATTCAAACGCGTAGCACGCGTTTGAATGATTTCCTACTCCAGCGGTCGCGCGCGGTCGAGCTTTGTCCCGTCTAAAACTGCGCTCGGGCCGCGCGGGCCCCACGTCCCGTGGACGGGAAATGCTTACGCATTTCCACTGGCAACCTTCATTCAACCCTCTGTTTCGCGCGCCTGCGCGATTCATTCTATTTCGGCTCACCGCCGAAATAGTTGAATCGCTTCTTTAGGCGAGGCGCGCGTCAAGCTCTGTGCCGGACAGAACCGTTCCTTTTGTGAACAAAAGGAACCGAAAAAACTTTAGAGCGCATCCCTACGGGATGCTCTGGCCGGGTCTGACCGCCTGCGCAAAGCCTCGGCCCAACCCTTCGCTCGCGCGCCTACCCCACCCCGCCGTTCTTCCGTTGCACAAGCGCGGCCACCGGGGCACAAAAACGGTCGATATCGCCTGCCCCCGCTGTCACCAACACGCCCCCGGTCGCCAACGCCGCTACCTCTTCCAAAAGTCGTTCCTTGGAAATCAACCTCTTCCGAGGCGTCGTGATCCCGTCCAAAATCATCTCCGAAGCCACACCCGGAATCGGCAGCTCTCGAGCCGGATAGATCGGCAACAGCCACACCCGATCCGCCAAACTCAATGCCTCGGCGAACTCCGGCGCAAAATCACGCGTCCGGGTGTAAAGATGAGGCTGGAAAATCACCGTCAGCTCCCGCTCCGGAAACATCTTCCGCACCGAAGACAACATCGCCCGCAGCTCCGCCGGATGGTGGGCATAATCGTCCATATAGATCGTCCCGCCCGCCACCGACGGATCATTGACCCAGAAATCGAACCGCCGCTGCACCCCCCGGAAAGTCGCAATCGCCTCGCGCATCCGCTCGTCCGAGACAAAACCCTCGCTCCACACCAGCGCCGCCGCCGCCACACAGTTTTCGACATTCACCAAACCCGGAATCCCCAGCCGACAACGCTCGATCCGCCGACCCGGAAAGACCAAATCGAATGTATAGTACCCTCCCCCGTCGACACGGAGGTTTTCGGCATGAAAATCCACCCCGGAATCCGTCACATGGTACGTGTACCGCCGGATATCGGCCCGTTCCACAGGCAACTCAATCCCCTTTTTGAGAATAAGCGTTCCGCCCGGCGTGATCTGTCCGGCGAACTGCGCAAAAGCCTCGCGCACCGCCTCATAAGTGCCGTAAATATCCAGATGGTCGGGATCGACCGACGTGATAACGGCCGACTGCGGATGGAGTTGCAGAAACGAGCGGTCGAATTCGTCGGCCTCGACCGCCATCCGCAACCCGGCGCCGAGCACCAGATTCGAGTCGAAATTCTTCGACAGGCCGCCCAAAAAAGCCGATCCCTCGCCCGCCGCCACCGCATTGAAGTGGGCCACCATCGTCGTGGTCGTGGTCTTACCGTGCGTCCCCGCCACCGCCATCACCCGCCGCCCCTCGCCCAGCAGGCCGAGCATCTGCGACCGTTTGAGCACTTCGAACCCCTGCGTCCTGAACCAGCACAGTTCAGTATGGTCGACCGGCACGGCTGGGGTATAAATCACCCGTGTCTTCAGCGGATCCCTGAACGCCTCCGGAATCCGGTCGACCGAATCCTCGTAGTGCACGGCGATCCCCTCCGCCTCAAGAGCCGCAGTGAGCGGCGACGGCGTCCGGTCGTAACCCGCCACGAGCCACCCCGCATGCCTGAAATAACGGGCCAGCGCGCTCATCCCGATGCCGCCGATCCCGACAAAATAGATGCTATTTTTCGTTTCGTTCATTTGCTATATCGATCACTGTCTTAGCCACTTCGGCAGCCGCTCCGGGACGCCCCAGCCGACGCAGATTAGCCACCCGTTCCGCACACCGACCGGCATCGGCCAACAGCTCCAAAGCCAACGGCACGGCCTCCGCCTCAGCCAGCGCGTCGGCCACCATCCAGGCAGCCTCTTTCGAAACCAACGCCTGCGCATTTTTGGTCTGGTGATCCTCGGCCACATTCGGCGAGGGGACGAAAATCGTCGGACGCCCGACGAGTTCGAGCTCCGACACCGTCCCGGCTCCAGCCCGCGCCACCACCACGTCGGCCAAGGCATAGGCCAGATCCATCCGCTCGACGAAAGCCCCCCGCCACACATTCGCCGGCAGTCCGCCCTCACGCGCTGCAATGGCAGCTGCAATCTGCGGTTCATAATACTTTCCGTTCTGCCAGATCACCTGTACATCGTTCGAATGCGCTGCAAACGTGTCCAGCCCCTTCAGCATGCACTGATTCAGCGTCCGAGTCCCGAGACTACCCCCCACCACGAGCAAGGTCTTCCGCCCCGAGTCGACCGGAAAGCCGAAGTATTCAGCCGCTTCGGCCCGCACCTCCGCCGAAGGCTCTGCCACGGCCGAAAAGCGGTCGCGCAAAGGGTTGCCGGTAAACCGCAGTTTCGCTGCCGGGAAAAAGCGTTCCATCCCCTCATAAGCCACACACACGGCCTTGGCCCGCTTCGCGAGCAGCCGGTTGGTCAACCCCGCATAGGAGTTCTGCTCCTGAATCACGGTCGGAATCCCCCTCCGCTGAGCCGCCCACAGCACCGGCCCGCTGGCATACCCGCCGAAGCCGACGGCCACATCGGGTCGAAACTCCCGGACGATCCGCCGCGCCCGACCGAGACTCCGCATCACCTTGAACGGCAGTTCCAAATTGGCGCGCGAGAGCAACGGCCGCCGTTGCAATCCCGCCACAGGTAACCCGACGATCTCGTACCCCGCTTTCGGCACCCGCTCCATCTCCATCTTCCCCTCGGCCCCCACGAAAAGCATCTCGACGCCTCCCTCGCCGAGCTCCGCCCGGAGCGCATCGGCCACGGCCACGGCCGGATAGATGTGCCCGCCGGTTCCTCCTGCGCTGATAATCACGCGTAACGGTCTGTTATTCATCGTCATCGTCCATTAAATCGATAATCTCGCGACGTCCGTCAACGGAGCGGTCGTCCCAATCGTTCCCGTCGCCCCGGTCGACGAGCACCAAATCGTCCTCCTCGTCCTCGCTGTCGAAAGCGGAGGCCGCCGGGTGTGCATCCGCCTGTCGCCGCCGCCCCAAGACGAGCGGCCGCTTGGGCGCCGCAACGGTTTCGGGTTCCGCCTCTTCGTCGTCCGGATCGCCGCCGGCGGCAAGAATCGCCTCTCTCCGCAGCCGGGCTTCGTTCTCCTGCTGTTCCCGCTCGCTTTCGCGGCTCACGCCGAGGATCATCCCCATCGCCACGCAGGTGAAAAAAACGGACGAGCCCCCGAGGCTGATCAAGGGCAGGGGCTGGCCGGTCACGGGCATCAAGCCGACCGAAACGGCCATGTTCACGAAGGCCTGCATGGTGACGATCAGGCTCAGACCGAGCACCATCAGCCCCTGAGACGGCCGGCTGCACCGCCGCACGATCAGCCCGGCGCGGTAGAATATCCAAAGGTACAAAACAAAGACGATGATGCCGCCGACGATGCCGTACTCTTCGACGATGAAGGCATAGGCGAAGTCGGAGTACGGGTGGGGCAGCTGCGAGCGCTGGGTACTGTTCCCGGGCCCTTTGCCGAAGACGCCGCCGGAGGCGATGGCGATCTCGGCCTGTTCGATCTGATAGCGGTCCTGGCTGACTTGTTTGGTGTCGGCGACGGTCTCGCCGGGGGCGACGAACTGGATCAGACGGTTGGCCCAGGTTTCGGCCCGGCCGACGCCGGCCAGATACATGGTGCCGATCAAGAGGCCGCCGGCTACTATAGCAAAGAGGGTCAGACGGTTGAGTTCGCTCTGCCGCACGCGACCGATCATCAGCATAATCATACAGGTCACCCACAAGATGGCGGCGGTGGAGAAGTTGGAGGGCAGAACGACCAGGGTGGCGACCACGATGGGCAGGATCAGAGGCCGGGTGGTTTTATACCAGATATCGAAGCTGCGTTGAGGATTTCGGCCCCACCCGCCGGGTGTCAATGGGGGCAAAATAGGGATTTGTGCGATCACGCGTTGCCGAATCCCGAGTTGCTGGGCGACGACCAGCACCAAGGTCACTTTAAGAAGCTCCGAAGGCTGGAAGGTGAAGCCGAGAAAGGGGATTCGCAGCCAGCGGGCGGCTTCGTTGAAGGAGACGCCGATCACATAGGCGAGCATGACGAGGATGACGCTGAGACGAAAGAGGGCTCTGGCGTAGCGGGCGTAGTATTTGTAGTCGATCCAGTGCACGACGATGATGACGAAGAAGCCGATCATGATGAATCGTGCCTGGCGGAAGAGGTAGTAGGAGGTGTTTCCGTCGACTTCGCGGTAGGCCATGGCGGCAGTGGCGGAGTAGACGACGAGGAGGGATACGAGAAAAAGCGATGCGACGATAATCCACAAGGGTTTATCGCCCCGAAAGAGAAGGAGTCTTCTTTTCTTCGCCATGTCACAAAGCTACTGAATTTCCGGGAGATTCGCGCGGCTTTCGATCTCCTTTTGGGTGGGGAGGATGGATTTCGCGGCCCCGGGCTTCCGCAGCTACGCTTCGGGCGCGCTGAGCGGCGTCGGCGGCGAGGGTACGGTCTGGTCGGCGTCGGTGCCCGACGGCAGCACGGGCGCTTGGCGTTTGTTGTTCAGTGCGACGATCATGGATCCTTCGAGTGCGTACACTCGCGGCAACGGTTTTCTGTTGCGTTGCCTCTCGGAATAAACGGGCAGAAGAGCTTTCGACGGAGCCGATTGGGACTTAGAACCCGGGCTTGGGCACGGCTTTCCCATTCAGATTTTGCGAGTCACGCGGCCCGCCCCGGGCTACCGCCGTCATGCAGATGGCATACCAGCTGGCGTCGGCAGCTACGGTTACAATTGGTCGTCTGCAACAAGCGAACTTAACGGCATATTTTTGGATTTCGGCATGCAATTTCTCTATACCGATCACACATACAGCCGTGGCCGCAGTATTCAGTTGCGTTGCCTCTCGGAATAAACGGGGCAGAGAGTTTTCGACGAAACCGATTGGGACTTAAAACCCGGGGTTCTATCCATTTTTCTATTCGGATTTGCAGCTTGCGTGCCGTGCGGAACGCGAAGACTGGCCGGTACGTACAACTCCAATGCGGTCAGACACCCGGGCGACCCATAGGGTCGCAAGAAACTCATCCCCATTCTGTAAAGTTCGTCCTTAGGCGCTATTTCATTCTTAGCCTAAGTTCGCCGCCAGCGGAGAGCAGCAACGAGCCCCGTCGAGTTGCAGTCCGCCGCATGGGGTAGCGGCGAACTGCGCGGCTCAATGAGCCGCAAGAGCAACGCCATTCACCGCCCAAGTCTATCGGATTCGTCCTCGGCGCGCCCCCCACGCGCCGCTAAAGCGTCGCCCTTGCCGAGGACGGCGATTCCTCTTGGAATCGCGCTATTCGCTCGCAGCCTATAGCAGCTCGCCTCTAGCGGCGGACTGCGCGACCCAAAGGGTCGCAAGAGCTCAGCCTAACTCACCGCCCCGATTCTTTCGGTTTCGGGCTGCGCGCTCCGAGGGTGGGCCGAAGGCCCAGCGCGCAAGCCCGGCGATTCTACGAATCGCGCTATTCACATTTGATTTAAGCGGGTCGAAGCCTGCGGGTGCACTCAACGAGCATCGCGAAGTTGCGGGCCTCCCGCGGGGGGAGGCTTTCGGCCCGCGGGACCCTAAAGGGTCGCAAAAGCTCGGCCCAGCACGGTGCGAAAACCATAACCGGTTTTTGCACCCGAAGAACAGACAAAGCCCAACCCACAGCCCAAAGCACTGCCTCATACTCAGCCCAACGCGGCGGGAAAACCGTATCCGGTTTTCCCGCCTGAAGAACAAGCATAGCCCAAAGCAAAGCCCAGCTCTCGGCCCGTGTCAGCCTCACTGCGGCTCCGCTTTCGCTCCGCCGCTGCCGCTCGGCACTCGGAAGATGGACATATCTACTCCTAAACTTCGCCCGCGGCAATTTGCCGGATTGGCCGAGTGCCAACCGGCAGAATATGCCCTTTTAAGCGGGCGGGCGCACCCTTCGGGTGATTTACCGACCGCCTCTACCTTATTCTCTGTTTCGCGCGCCTGCGCGATTCATTCTATTTCGGCTCATCGCCGAAATAGTTGAATCGCTTCTTGAGGCAGGGCGCGCGGTCGAGCTTTGAGCTGGACGGAACTGCCCTGCGCGGGCGGCGTCCGGGTGACCCCGGCGGGACGGAGCGATACTGCGTATCGCTTAACCGCCTCAGCCCAACTCTTTTTTCGCGCGCCTTGCGCGATTCATTCTATTTCGGCTCACCGCCAAAATGATTGAATCGCTTCTTTAGGCGTGGCGCGCGTCTTCGCCAACAGGAGGGTACTGCGCTCGGGCCGCGCGGGCCCCACGTCCCGTGGACGGGAAATGCTTGCGCATTTCCACTGGCCGCCTCTACCCCCGTTCTTTGTCCGCGCGCAGGCGAGCTTTATTCGCGCGCCTTGGGAAATCTTGTCAAAACGTGCCAGCACATTTTGACGATTTCCCTCTTTAGGCGGCGGCGCGCGAGCAACTGAAAAGTAATAACGGCCGCGCGCCATGACGCGAACGCGTCGGCCAAGCGGGCCACACTTAGTAAGGCAGAGACAACCCTAACAAAACACCCAACGGGTGCGTGGACGGGCGAAACTACGTTTCGCTATGGCAGCCTCGGCCCCCATTCTCTGTTCCGCGCGAGATAGCTATACAAATAACAAAGGCCGCACGCCGTGACGCGAATGCGGCGACCGGGCAGGTCCACTTAAATAAGACTGTGATAACCTTATCAAAAGCCCCTATGGGCCCCACGGCAAAAACAGGAAAGCTACAACTCCACAAAAAACAACAAAAACAACTTGCCCCCGTGACCCTAAAAAAAGAGTAGCCTGCCGTAAAAACAGCAGGCTACTCTTTTTATCAATATGTGCTAATATCCATCCTATTTCGAAGTCCCGGCTTTCCGGGTCGAAGCACCGTCCTCGTTCCGATCCCGTTTCGAAGACTTCACGACGGTCAGGTTTTCGAAAGCCCGGATTGCGTCTTCTCGAGATGCGTAGTTGCACGGAACAACTGTCCGACCCTGGATATCCACGATCCCGAATCGCCCGTTGCTTTCCACGACTGCCAACCCGTTCGAAAATGCGGTCGCGCTGTCATAAATAGTGGTGATGAACTCCTGCCCTAAGGTATTCACAAAACCGTACCGACCGTTCTTCGATACCCGTGCCACCCCGTCGATGAAGTTCGAGATTTCGTCGTATTGCACCGGAATAATCTCGTCACCCATATAAGAGAGGTAGCCGTATTTCCCATCTCGCGATGCAAAGGCCAAACCGTTTTCATCGAACGGTGCGATTTCCTTATAAATCGGCTGGGCGATCTGGTTCCCGGCGTTGTCGATCATCCCGAAACGCCCGTCTTTGTAAACCAGGGCGATTTTGTTCACGAATTCGTCGATGGCGTTGTACACGCACGGGGCCAGTTCATAGCCCGACATACTGATCAGTCCGCAACGTCCGCGTTTCCACATCTTGGCCACCCCGTCTTCGAAGTCGGTAATGGCGTCGTAGCTCACACTGGCGACTTCACGTCCCGCGCGATTGATCAAGCCGTAGTATCCGTTTTTCTTGACTTTGGCCACCCCGCTCTGGAACGGAGAGATCGAGTCGTAAACCGGGGCCACCACTTCGAGCCCCAAGGTATTCACGAAACCGTACCGGCCGTCGCGTTTCACTTTCGCGAGACCGTCTTCGAACGGCGCGATACTTTCGTAAATCACCGGAGTGAAGACCCGTTTGGTCACATCCATCAGCCCGTATTTCCCGTTCTGTTTGGTTACGGTAATCCCGTCCTGATAAACGCCCGGCTGCATCAAATCGCCTCCCTGACCATAGGCTGCCACCGCCCCGAAAAGCATGGCCAATGAGAGTAATAGATGTTTCATATTAAAAACTGTATCTGTTTAGTACTGAATCGGAAACGGGGATCGAAGATGGTCGTTCGACCGCGCGTTCCGAGGGCAAAACACAAGAGGTGGGTTCTCCTCTTTCCCGACAAAAGTAGAAAGGATTTTCCAATAAATCAATATCTGCCAAAAATTTTTGTCGGTCTTTGCATCGTGGGTTCTCCTGCGGGGGGAGGATCAGTGGGTGATGTTGGGTTGTTGCAGGCCGTAGCTTTTGCGGCGGTCTTCGCTCTTCAGGAGGAGGCCGAAGAGGACGGCGAGGATGCCTAAACACAAGAAGATCAGCATCGGAAAGGTGTAGTCGTACCGGGCGATCTCTTTGCCGTCCACAAGGGCCGGAGGGAGTTTGCCCCACCGGTCGAGCACCCAGCCGATCAGGAGGGGGATGCCGGCGAGGCCCCAGTTCTGCATCCAAAAAATCAGGGCGTAGGCGGTTCCGAGTTTGCTTTCGGGGATGATCTTGGCCACGGAGGGCCACATGGCGGAGGGCACCAGGGAGAAGGCGATGCCCAGCAGAATGACGAGGCCGACGGCGAAGCTCCAATGGTCGAGCCACGGAAGCGAGAAGCCGAAATAGACGCCGACGAGCATCAGTGCGCCCCAGATCATCATGGAGGCGCCTTTGCCGCGCCGGTCGTAGATGTTCCCGAAGAGGGGGGTCAGGATCAGGGTGCCGACGGGCAGCAACGAAGGAATCAGGCCGGAGTATTCGCCGGCGACGTGGAATTTCTGAACGACGAGGTCGACGGCGAATTTCACGAAGGGGTGCACGGCGGCATAGAACAAGAGGCACAGGAGGGCGATGTACCAGAAGGCGCGGATCCGGAAGATGGAGAAGATGTCGCGGAAGCGGAAGCGTTCGTCGTCGCCCAAGGTCTCTTGTGCGCATTCGCGGTCGAGGCGGCGATCCATGCCGATATAGATCAGAAAGGTCAGGAAGCCGAGCAAAAGCAGCACCATTCCGAAGAGGATCGGGGTGCTGACGGAGTTGCCGAAGGCGCGGGCAATGGGCAGCGGCAGGGCCAGGGCGAGGAAGGTTCCCATCCGGGCGAAGGCGAGGTTCATGCCGAGGGCGAAGGCGAGTTCTTTCCCTTTGAACCACCGCACGACGATTTTATTGGCGGTGATCCCGATGGCTTCGTAGCCGACGGCGAAGAGGGCGTAGCCGAGCGAAGCCGTGAGCACTTGGAGTTTCATGGTCTTCGGGCCGAAGAACCAGAGGTCGACCATACGGGCGGGATCGATAAATCCGATGGCGTAATATTTGACGGCGATGCCGGCGAGCATCACGCCGACGGAGAGGACGCCGGTGAATCGGGCGCCCATTTTGTCGAGCACCATCCCGCCGAAGATCAGCATGAGGAGGAAGATGTTGAACCAGCCGTAGCCGCTGTTGAAGAGGCCGAAGTCGGTGCTGTCCCACTGGAAGAGCTCTTCGAGTAGCCCTTTCAAGGGGGCGAGCACGTCGGCGAGAAAGTAGCCGCAGAACATGGTCAGGGAGACCATGAGCAGGACGGTCCAGCGGGCACGCTTGGATTCGGAGATGTTTTGTCGTAAGGTGTCTACCATCTTTCGTGTTCTATATTATTGTAGGTTCCGTTTCATTCGGGGCGCTAACCTGCGTCGGGCTCTGGTTTCTGCGGGTGTTTTGTGACAAGGCAGGGGTGTTGTCGGCCTCGGCTACTCTGGCCCCGGGCTACCGCTATCATACCTCGGGCGAGTTGGTGAGTGGCGGCCGCAGCGGGTACAGTTGGTCGTCTGCTGCCAGCGGGTCTAATGGCATGGATCTCGATTTCGGTGCGGCGTGGCTCAATCCTCATGGCGCACCGTATCGTACCTACGGTTTTCAGTTGCGTTGCCTCTCGGAATAAACAGGCACCCACAGGGTGTTTTATTGGCCGCCTCTACCCTAAGCAACTGGCGCCCTACTCTACTTTTGTTTGACGTTGGCGGGTCGGACGCCCGGGAGGGACGGCAACTCTCGACACGAAGCGGCGTATTGCGGGCCTCCCGTGGGCAGGCGTTCGGCCCGCGCGCCCCTAAAGGGTCGCAAAAGTTTGGGTAACAGTTCGCCCCCATTCATCGTCCATGACTGTCAGGTTCGGGCTGCGCGCTCCCCGGGTGGGCCGAACGGCCCAGCGCGCAGGCCCGGCGGTTCTACGAACCGCAAAAGCACAGCCCATTCGTCCTCGGGCGCGCCCCCACGCGCCGCTAAAACGTCGCCGGACTCGGCACATTCGTGCTGGGCGCGACAACAGTTCGCCGCCAGCGGTGAATGCAACGAGCTCTGACGAGTTGCAACCCTCCGCCTGCCGGGGCGGCGAACTGCGCGGCTCTGCGAGCCGCAAGAGCACAGCCCATTTACTGATCATATCTGTCGGGTTCGGCCTGTCGCCCATCCCCCCGAGGCGCTCCGCGCCTGGGCGAACAGGCCGGCGGTTCGAAGAACCGCGCTACTCGCTCTCGGCCCAAATTCCAGCCCAAAGCTTGGCCCAGCGCGGCGCGAAAACCGTAGCCGGTTTTCGCGCCCGAAGAACAGTCGCAGCCCAAAGCACAGCCCAGTTCTCCGCCCCGTGTCCGCCTCACTGCGGCTCCGCTGTCGCTCCGCCGCATTCCCGTCGCCCGCGGCAATTCTTGCCGGATTGGCTCTCCGCCAACCGGCAGAATATGCCCTTTTTACGCGGGCTGGCGACGGAGTTTTGCACGCCATTCTTTGTTCGCGCGCCTTGGGAAATCTTGTCAAAACACGCAAGCGAGTTTTGACGATTTCCCTCTTAAGGCGTGGCGCGCGGTCGAGCTTTGATCCACTTCTTCTATCAAACGCACGCCTTGCGCGATTCATCTATATTCGGCTCACCGCCGAAATAGTTGAATCGCTTCTTTAGGCGGCGGCGCGCGTCTGTCCTACGGGAGGGGACTGCCCTTACGCCGGGCGGGCGCACCCTTCGGGTGTTTTACTGGCCGCCTCTACCCCCGTTCTTCGTCCGCGCGCTGGCGGAAATCTGGCCCGTCTGAAACTGCCCTCGGGCCGGGCAGGCCCCACGTCCCGTGGACAGGCGAAACTACGTTTCGCTTAACCAGTTCGCCCAACCCTCTGTCCGCGCCTCAACGCCCGGTCTTGATGCAGTAGCGTTTCAACACGTCATAGGCTTCCACCAAGCCCAATTCGCCGGCTTTGCTCAAATCCAAACAGCCTTTCTGGGTGTCCTGCATGAATATCTGAACCAAACCGCGGTTATAATAGGCTTCGGCCAGGTACGGAAACCGCTCGATGGCACGCGTATACTGTTCGAATGCCCCCGGAAGATCGCCGCTCTGGCACAACAGATTCCCTAAATTATAGTATATGTGCGGAAGCTCCGGCATCAGCTCCGCCGCCCGACGCAGGTCGGCGATCGCTTCGCTGTAGTCGTAGGTGCGGCGGGAGGAGGTCTGTAGCAGCTGCGCGGCCGGATCCTCGGAACGCACGGCCACCTGCTGCATCACCCGGTTCCCCTCCAGCGAGGCGACGAATTCGATCATCTCGGCCTGGGCTGCACCCCGGTTCAGGTAGATCAACGGATTGTCGACGGCCATCCGCTCGGCGCGGCGATAATAGCTCAACCCCGAAGCGTACTGCCGCAGGGCGGTCTGGGTCAAACCGCGCAGGAAGTTGTCTTCCCACTCGACCGGGGTGTCGTTCCGTGCGTCCCACACAGCCAGACTGTCCTCGGGCAAAGCCGCCTCTGCGGCCGAAGCGGTCGTCATCCCGAACCGCCAGCCGGCGGCCACGGCGGCCCGACCGGAACGGCTCCGGGCCAAGGCGGAGGTGTAGCCCTCCAACCGGGCGTTCCGATAATCCCGCGGATTATAAACCCGTGTCGCAGAGTCTTCGGGCAAGACCCAGCCGATCCGGAAGTTGGGTAGCAGGCGCGCCTCTTTCTGCACGTCGCCCCGCATGGAGCGCAGTTCGTTGTTGCCGAAATCGGCGTCGAAGGAGAGCAGTTTGTCGAACTGACGGCTGGTGTCGGCAAAGGAGGCGAAGGTGCTGTCGCTCAATTTCCGCCGGTAAGTTTCGATCTTCTCTTCGGCAATGCGTCGGTCGCGTTCGGCGCCGCGGAAGTCGCGGAGGAGGCTTTTCAGCTGAGATCGGGACAAGTAGGCGTTGGCGAAGTCGGGATAGAGTTCGATGGCGCGGGTGTAGTCGTCGATGGCGCCGCGATAGTCGCCGATCCGAATCTTCACGGAGGCGCGGTTATAAAAGACGAGCACGTTGCCGGGGTTATAGCGTGCCACGCGGTCGTAGTCGTCGATGGCGCGGTTGTAGTCGCCGATCTGGCTCCGCAGGATGGCGCGGTTGAAGTAGGTGACGGAGTTGGTGGAGTCGTAGGCGACGGCGCGGTCGAAGTCGGCCAGCGCGCGAATGGGCTGGGACTGGTTGACGTAGGCGTAGGCGCGATAGAAGTAGGCGATGGACAAGGTGCTGTCGATCCGCAAGGCTTCGGTGAGGTCGCGGATCCCTTCGTCGTTCCGCTGTTGGGCCACTTCGAGCAGACCGCGACGCACGAAGCCGTCGGCTTCGTTGGGGTTGATCTCGATGGCGCGGTTGAAGTCGGCGTATGCGCGGGAGGTGTCTTTCAGGTAGAGGTAGCAGGTGCCGCGATTGGTGAGGGCGTTGACGTCGGCGGGCTTCGAGCGCAGGTAGCGCGAGAAGTCGTCCACGGCGTCGCCGAACTGCTGGCTCAGAAAGTAGGTGACGCCGCGGCTGTAATAGGTGGCGGGCATGTTGGGCCGCAGCTCTGCGGCGGTGCGGTAGTCCTGCAAGGCGTCGTTGTAGTTCCCCATCCGAGACCGGGTGATGGCGCGATACTGGTAGGCCATGGTGTAGACGGGGTTGACGGCGAGGGCTTGGGTAAAGTCGGCTTCGGCGCCGATCAGGTCGTCGAGGTTGTATTTGGCGACGCCGCGCAGAAAGTAGCCTTCGTGCTCTTTGGTCTCGGTGCGGAGCAGGAGGTTGAGCATCTCGATGGCGCCGCGGTAGTCGCCGTCGAGAATCAATTCACGCCCTTTATAGAAAAAGTAGGGCTTGTTGAGCTGTGCGAAGGACTCGCCGAGGCCGAAACTCAGAATGAAAAACCAGAAAACAACGACGGCGAGATTTCTTTTCATGCTGCAAAGATAGGCTTTTCGATTCATCTTTTTCCGCACGCTTTTCGTGATTTGCCCAGAAGGGGACTGTTCTTTGTGCCGGCTGGAACTGCCGCTTGTTGGCTTCGCGTTGCTTTCGGCTTCCTCGTGCTACCTCGGCATAGCCCGTAAACGGTCTCTGCTCTCGGTACGCTACTCGGTTCCTCCTCGCCGCTCGGTAATTTGCAAACTGCGTTTGCATTACGCTCGCTGGCAGCGTCGGTTGAAAAAAGCGGCACCAAAACCGACGCAGCAGCCGAGTTGCCATCAAGTTTACTTGAATGGCCGAGGCGCAAGGAGGAAACCTTAAGGTAAACTTTCATGATAGCTACGCTACTCCTTAGGCTCCGCAGTCCTCAGTCTTCGTGAGTCTGTCGGGCTGTGGTTTTCTCGGCGAGCGCGCTAATTAATGGGCAAATAACCTAAGTGCGCTGCGCCGGGAAACTACAGCCCAACGAATAAACCGAGATTTAGGCCGCCGGCAGTTTGAGGATGCGCTAGCATCCGTCGAAAGTCTTTTTGGTTCTTTTTGCCCGAAGGCTTCCTCGCGCTAACTCGGCATAGCCCGCTTGCGGTCTCTGCTCAAGTAACGCCGCGCGGCTCTTCAGAAAAAGAACAGTTCGAGGCGGGGCAATGAACAAAGCTACCGGAAAAGGCGGCCCTGCCAGGTGGAACGCTCTTCGAGCCGGGCTTCGAGCAGCTGCAACAAACGCTCGTTCCGCACAGAACCCCACGGAGAAGGCAGAAAATGGTAACGCGGCGGAGCCTCGCCCGCAAAACGCTCGATCACCAGCTCCGGCCGGAGCCGTTCCAACAGGTCGATAAAAAGATCGATGTACTCGGGCAGCGTCCGGAACCGATACTGCTCCGGATGTTCGGCATAGTCTCGGGCCATGGCGGTGTCGCGGAAGAGCTGGAGCTGGTGGAATTTGACGGTGTCGAGCGGCAGAGCGTTGATGACCGCGGCCTGAGCGACGAGCATCTCGTCGCTCTCGCCCGGCAGCCCCAAGATGAAATGGGCGCCGCAGTGCACCCCTCGGGCGGCGGTCTGCTCGATGGCCCGAGCGGCGGCGGCGAAGTCGTGCCCGCGGTTCACGCGCCGCAGGGTCTCGTCATAAACCGATTCGACGCCGTATTCCAGAATCACATAATGCCCTGCCGCGGCGAGTTCGGCGAAGTAGTCGAGCTTCTCCGCGTCGACGCAGTCGGGACGGGTGCCGACCACGATCCCCGCGATGGCGGGATGGCGCAAGGCTTCGTCGTAAATCGACCGCAGCTCGGCCAGCGGCTTATAGGTATTGGAGTAACTCTGGAAATAGGCCAGGTAGCGCTGTGCCCGGGGGTAGCGGTTGCGGTGGAAGAGGATGCCTTCGTCGATCTGACGCGAGACGGAGTAGCCGCGGTGGCTGTACGAGGGGCTGAAGGCGTCGTTGTTGCAAAAGGCGCAGCCGCCGGTCGAGAGGGTCCCGTCGCGATTGGGGCAGGTGAAACCGGCGTCGATGACGACTTTCTGCATCCGACCGCCGAACAGACGCCGAAAGTAGGCGGAGTAGCTGTGGAACCGGCGGGTGTCGCCCCACGGAAATGTTTCGGACATACCTATTATTATATACTACGGCAGATATTCGATTTGCCAGCGCACTTCGTCGGCGACGCCGGCCGGAAGACGTTCCAGCACGCCGGTCACGGCCGGGCGCAGGGCGGGACGGCGACGCCAGGTCTCGCGCAGGGCATAGACGGCGGAGCGTTCGTCGGTATGCGTGCCGAAGGCGGTCGGGTCGGCGAGCAGGGCGGCGAAATCGGCGTCGGTCGCGGCTCCGGCGGTGGCATCGGCCAGCCGACCGACCATAAAGAAGGCGGCCAGACGCCTCAACGGGTCGGACGCGGCTCCTGTGGCGGTCGCCCACCGCACGGCGACTGTCCACGCGGCGGGAGACCGCCAGAACAGTTGCATGGCACACTGCTCGGCGAGCTCCGCAGAGCCGCGCCAGGCGTCGGCCCACTGCTCCATCCGATCGGCGTCCAGGGTCTGCGGGTCGTCGATGAAGAGGGCGGCGAGTTTCAGCTCCCGCACGTCCTGACGCCACAACAGGGCAGCCAGTTCGGAGTCGGGCGCACTGGCGGCGGCGACCTCCCGGATGGTGGGCAGCGAGACGCCGTAGTTCAGTCCGTAGCCGCTCGGCTGGCCGCCATAAGCGCGCATGGCGTCGGTGACGGCGCCGTTCATCTCGATCCGCAGCCGCCGCAGCAGGGCGACCATCTTGTCATTCGTGGTAGGCATCTCGGGCACGGAGGGTCAGTCTTCGGGGTGGGTTTCGGCCATGGCCTGCTCGAACCGGGCGACGGCTTCGCTCATCGGGCCGTAATAACGCCCGCCGGCTGCGTTCCGGTGGCCGCCGCCGTCGAAATAACGACGGGCGAATTGGTCGACGTCGAAGGCTCCTTTGGAGCGGAAGGAGAGTTTGATGCAGTCGAGGGTCTCGATGAACATGGCGGAAAACGAAACGACATCGATCGAGAGGGGCATGTTGACGATCCCTTCGGTGTCGCCGATCTGGTGGTCGAAGCGGGTCTTCTCGGCGCGGGTGAGGGTGATGTAGGCGGTGTGGATGGGGGCGTGGACGCGCATCTTCTCGGAAAGGAGGTAGCCGACCATCCGGAGCCGGTTCTCGCTCTGGGTGTTGAAGACGGCCTGCGACACTTCGATGGGCCGCACGCCGCGTTCGACGAGCACGGCGACGGCGCGGTAGAGTTCCGGGGTGAGGTTTCCGTAGCTGAAGTTCCCGGTGTCGGTGGTCATCCCGACGTAGAGCGGGAGGGCGATCTCGGGGGTAATGGCCTCGACGCCGGCCCAGGCGAGGATCAGTTCGTAGACGAGTTGGGCGGTCGACGAGCTGTCGGTGTCGGAAAAGGCGAGCTCGAATTCGGCGGGGTTGAGGTGGTGGTCGATCAGCACGCGGGGGGCGACGATGTTCTCTTCGACGGCGGCGCTCAGTTTGTCGAGCCGCTCGATGCGGTTGAAGTCGGCGCAGATGATCAGGTCGGCGGAGGAGATGTAGGCCCGGACGGCGTCGCAGGCTTCGTTATAGACTTCCACTCGCTCGGATCCGGGGATGAAGTCCAGAAATTTCGGAAAGCGGTTGGGTACAAAAAAACGGACGTCATGGCCGAGGTTCCGCAAAAAACCGCTCAGGGCGAGGCCGGAGCCGATGGCGTCGCCGTCGGGGTTGGTGTGCGACACGACGGCGATGGTGCGGGCGGCGGCACAAAGTCGCTGAAACTGTATTATTTTTGTGCTGTCAAAGGTATTTTTCATATCTTGTCGGTGGTTATTCGTTCGTTGGCACACAAAAGGGATTGCGGAGCGTAAGGCGTAGCGTAGCTATCATAAAGTTTTTCTGGTTCTCGCTAACTGCGCTGCGCTTGTTTTCCTCCTCGCCGCTTACCATAGTCCGTAAACGGCCTCTGGATTCGCTGGCAGCGTCGGTTGTTCACAAAGAGAACAGTTCCCTCCTGTAGAAAGTCGCCCGCCCGCGTAAAAGGGCATATTCTGTCGGTTGGCCGAGTGCCAACCGACAAGAATTGCCGCGGGCGACTCAAATAAGCGTTGACAAGACCGCGCGCCAAGCCTTAAAAGGGAAATCGTTCAAACACGACTGCGTGTTTGAACAAGAATTCCCAAAACACGCGGGCAAAACACAGCCAAGACCCTGCGGTTCGAAGAACCGCGCGGGCCGAAGCCTCCCCCCGCGGAGGCCCGCAACTGACGTTGCTTTTGGGCCCCGCTGGCTTCGACCCACTCCTGCTCCGCTACTTTTTATTTTTTCCCACGCGCCCGCGATGGGCAATTGGGGTAGAGGCTGCCAATAAAACACCCTATGGGTGTGTTCGCGCGCCGGGGGAAATTCTGTTCAAAGCGCGAAACGCTTTGAACGATTTCCCTTTTAAGGCGGCGGCGCGCGTTTGGTTTGAGAGAACTGCGCTCGGGCCGCGCGGGCCCCACGTCCCGTGGACGGGCGAAACTACGTTTCGCTGCGACAGCCTCTACCCCTGTCGAACGTGAAACAACAAATATAAGGCAAAAATGACTTGGTTGCGAAAAATAGCGGAGTTCTACTACGACGGATTCCGTGCCATGACGGTCGGGAAGACGCTCTGGGCGGTGATCATCGTCAAACTGGTCATTCTGTTCTTAGTCCTCAAACTGTTCTTCTTCCCGGACGCGCTCAGCGGGATGGACGACGAACAAAAGGCCGATTTCGTCAGCCGCGAACTGATCGAAAGATAATCCCTATATTCATACCCGAAAACTAAAAATTCAACATATGACACTACTCGACACGGATCTCGGTGCGGTGGTCGACTGGTCGCGGGCCCAGTTCGCGCTGACGGCTATCTACCACTGGTTTTTCGTCCCGCTGACGCTCGGGCTGAGCTTCCTGATCGCTCTCATGGAAACGGTCTACGTCAGGACGGGGGACGAGTTCTGGAAACGGACGACGCGTTTCTGGATGCGGCTTTTCGGTATCAATTTCGCCATCGGGGTGGCCACGGGGCTGATTCTCGAATTCGAGTTCGGAACCAACTGGAGCAACTACTCCTACTTCGTGGGCGATATCTTCGGCGCGCCGCTCGCGATCGAGGGTATCATGGCGTTCTTCCTGGAGTCTACGTTCATCGCGGTGATGTTCTTCGGGTGGAACAAGGTCTCGAGGGGGTTCCACCTGACGGCGACGTGGCTCACGGCGGTCGGGGCGAACCTATCGGCGCTGTGGATTCTGGTGGCGAACGCCTGGATGCAGTATCCGGCGGGGATGAGGTTCAATCCACAGACGGCACGAAACGAAATGGTGAATTTCTGGGAGGTGCTCTTCTCGCCGGTGGCGATGAACAAGTTCTTCCACACGGTGACGTCGGCGTTCGTGCTGGCGGCGATCTTCGTTATCGGCGTGAGCGCGTGGTATCTGCTCCGCGGGAGGGAGGAGAAAATGGCTCGGAAGAGTATTCGGATGGCGGCGGTCTTCGGGCTGTTCGGGACGCTCTTCATGCTCTGGACGGGAGACGGGTCGGCGATTCAGGTGGCGCGTTACCAGCCGATGAAGCTGGCGGCGATGGAAAACCTCAGGGAGGGACAGGAGCGGGCGCCGCTCACGATCGTGCCGGGGATCGAGGTGCCGGGGATGCTCTCGGTGCTGGCGCACCACTCGGCGGGGGCGTATGTGATCGGCATCGACGACCTGACGGAGGGGAATCCGGAGCGGGGGCTGCCGTCGGGCGAGGAGATGATCGAGCGGGGACGGCGGGCGATCGAGACGTTCGCGGCGTTCAAGGCGGCTCAAAAGGCGGGGGACACGGCGGCGGCGGACTCCATCGCGCGGCTGTTCGACCCGCAGACGGAGGAGGGAAAGGCGTTCGGTGAGGAGTATTTCCGCTATTTCGGCTACGGGTACCTGACGTCGCCGGAGGAGACGGTGCCGAATGTGCCGCTGGTATTCTGGTCGTTCCGCGTGATGGTGGGGCTCGGGATCTGGTTCGTGGTGCTGTTCGCGGGGATGCTGATCCTCGACCGAAAGGGGGCGCTGGCACGCTATCGATGGCCGCTCCGGCTGGCGCTGTGGTCGATTCCGGCGGCGTATGTGGCGTCGCAGGCGGGATGGGTCGTGGCGGAGGTGGGACGCCAGCCGTGGACGATTCAAAACTTGCTGCCAACGGGGGCGGCGGTCTCCAGAATCGAACCGGGGGCGGTGCAAACGACGTTCTGGATATTCGCGGTGCTCTTCACGATCTTGCTCGTCGCGGAAATCGGGATCATGATCAAACAAATCAAACGGGGACCGGCGGATAACTAATATTCATCGGTTATTTTACCGTGTCTACCCGCATGGAACTGTCGCTTTCTTGAAAGAAAGCGACGCAAAGAACTTTTACAGAGGTCGTCCCGTTGGGCCGACCACGGGTTCTCTCCGCCTTGTTCGTTGGGCTGTGGTTTTCCGGCGCGGGCGCGGTGGGGTAATTACAGCCCGGTTGGAGTGCCCAGCGGCACCGCGCCCGCCGAAAATCCAGCCCAACCCAAGGGCAGACACGGCCAGAGCATCCCGCAGGGATGCGCTCTGAAGTCTTTTTGGTTCTTTTTCTTCAGAAAAAGAACAGTACCCTCCCGATAATAGAAAACCGGATAAAGAAAGCATAAGATATGGATACATTTGAACTGTTGCAACACTATTGGTGGTTTCTCGTTTCGCTGTTAGGAGCCCTGCTCGTCTTTCTGCTCTTCGTGCAGGGCGGGCAAAGCCTGCTCTATCGGTTCGGCCGGACGGCGGAAGAAAAAGAGCGGATCGTCGGGTCGCTCGGAAGGAAATGGGAGCTGACCTTCACCACGCTGGTGACCTTCGGAGGGGCCTTTTTCGCCTCGTTCCCGCTCTTCTACTCCACCAGCTTCGGAGGGGCGTTCTACGTCTGGATGGCGATCCTGCTCGTGTTCGTCGTTCAGGCCGTCTCGTACGAATACCGCACCAAGGCCGGCAATTTCCTCGGGATGAAGACCTACGACGCATTCCTCTTCATCAACGGATGTTGCGGGCCGCTGCTGATCGGGGTGGCCGTCGGGACGTTCTTCACGGGGGCCAACTTCGCGGTCGATACGGCCAACATCGGAAACACGCAGGTCGCGGCGGCGACGGTGTCGCACTGGACGACGCCGTGGAGAGGGCTGGAGGCGGTGCTCGACTATCGGAATCTGGCGCTCGGAATCGCGGTGCTGCTGCTGGCGAGGGCCCTCGGGATGCTCTACCTGATCAACGACCTCGACGACGAGACGATCCGCCGAAGGGCGCGCAGGGAACTCAGGATCGAGGGGCCGGCGTTCGTGCTCTTTTTCCTGATTTTCCTTGTCAGCATTCTCTGCTCGGCGGGATGGGCGGCCGATGCGGGCACCGGGGTGATCTCCATAGAGCCGTACAAATACCTCCGCAACCTGCTGGAGATGCCGGCGGTGCTGATCCTTCTGCTGGCGGGGGTGGCGGCGGTACTGACGGGCCTGATCAAGGGGATATTCACGGACAGCCGCAAGGGAATCTGGTTCGCGGGGGCGGGAACGGTAGCGACGGTGTTGGCGCTGCTGCTGACGGCGGGATGGAACGGGACGGCGTACTACCCGTCGCTGGCGGACATGCAGAGCTCGCTGACGATCCGCAACAGCAGCTCGTCGCTCTTCACGTTGCAGGTGATGAGCTGGGTGTCGCTGCTGATTCCGTTCGTGGTGGCTTACATCTGGTATGCGTGGCGGTCGCTGGCGCGGAAGGAGCCGGCGGAGGGAGCGGCGGTCGAAAAGGAGGGGTATTGAGAATGGAGCTTGCCGAAATGGCCGAGGCGTTCGACCGTGAGATCGAACGGACGATCCGGGAAAACGGTCTCGCGCTGGAACGGTTCGAAGGGGAGGAAAAGAGGGCGCTTATCGACAGGTTGTTCGACCGATTCGTCTTTCGGGACGAGGCGGAGGGGCCGAATTGGCTGTGGGAGGAGTTAAAATACTGCTCGGAGGAGGTCGATTGTCGTGGGGAGAATCCCTATTTCCACCTGCTGGAGGCGATCGACCGGGAACGGGTGCTGTATCTCTTCGTGGAAACGCGCTACGACAGAAAGCGCGATTTCTTCGTCTTCAGGGGCAGGATGGAGGATATCCACACGTTCGTGGGCGATTGTCTGGGGCTGGACGAATATCACCTCATGACGACGGACGGAGAGGAGCTCTTCTGCGCGACGCATCACGACCAGCTGTTCCACGTCGATGCCCGGAGGTCGCCGCGCAACGAGGAGGGACGAAGGCGGTGGGAAAAACGGGCGGAGGAGCGCAGGCGAAAAATCGAGGAGGCGCGGGAAATCTTAGCGAGATTCGAAAAATCGCAGGACGCGGGAAACTCGGCCTAATTTTTGTACGATTTCTCGTGTCGCCGACTCCGGATGGAAGAGAAGATAAAAAATATAGTATCTTTGTACTAAGCGGGGAGGAGAAATGCAGGGATGGCGGCGGGATTACGAAATTAACACACTGAAAATTAGGAAGGGAGTCATTATGTCTGGCACGGAAAAAACTCGCTATTCGGACGCAGAACTGGCCGAATTCAAGCAGATCATACTCGAAAAACTCGAAAAGGCGAAGGCGGATTACGACCTGTTGCGGGCGACGATCACGCACACGTCGAGCAACGGAACGGACGATACGTCGCCGACGTTTAAGATTCTGGAAGAGGGGGCGGCGACGCTCTCCAAGGAGGAGTCGGGACGGCTGGCGGCCAGGCAGTACAAGTTTATCCAAAACCTGGAGGCGGCGCTGGTGAGGATCGAAAACAAAACCTATGGGATTTGTCGCGAAACGGGCAAACTGATCCCGAAGGAGCGGCTGCGGGTGGTGCCGCACGCTACGCTGAGTATCGAGGCCAAGGAGAGCGGGGTCAAATAGGGTGCTGAAGAAAATTTGTTGTCTATCCTAACACGGACGGCCATGAAAACCAAACATCAGATCATCATTGCGATCGGGGCGGCGATTCTCGTCCTGCTGCTGGTCTTCTGGAGTGTGATGGCGGAATTGTAACAAAGGTGATCCGCTCAGACTGAATGCGGAGATTATTCGAAAGATGAAAAACAAAATTTGGGGTATTGCGGCGGCGATGTGGCTCTCGGTGGGTTGCGTCGCCGCCGCTTCGGTTAAAACGGGGATCGAGATACTGAGGGAACGGGGGTTCGATGTGCTGCGGGGGAAGCG
>NZ_CAQIVA010000021.1:0-29094 GCF_948810725.1 uncultured Rikenella sp. | reverse complement strand
AGGTACCCAAAGAACTTTTGCAGAGGTCGTCCCACAGGGACGACCACGGGTTCTCTCCGCCTTGTTTCGTTGGGCTGTGGTTTTCCGGCGGGGGCGCATTGGGGTAATACTCGCATTATAGCGCCCCGCCGAGAAAACCCAGCCCAACCTACCGGGCAGACACGGCCAGAGCATCCCGCAGGGATGCGCTCTGAAGTTTTTTTGGTTCTTTTTGTTCACAAAAAGAACAGTATCCTCAACCACAATGAATAATATACAATAAAACGTACGAATTAACCGACATCCTATGTTCATCGTTATCGAAGGCCTCGACGGCGCAGGCAAATCCACCCAGGTGAAACTCATGCGCCGTTTGTTCGAAGAACGCTACCGCCAGCACGTCGAATACCTCCACTTTCCGCGGTTCGACGTCCCCCTGTACGGCGAGCTCATCGCCCGTTTTCTGCGCGGCGAGCTCGGCGCTTTGGATCAGGTCGATCCCTATCTCGTCGCCCTGCTCTACGCCGGCGACCGGCAGGAGGCAGCCTCTATCATCCGCAACTGGCTCGACGACAGCAAAGTAGTGATTGTCGACCGCTACGTCTACTCCAACATCGCCTACCAGTGCGCCAAGCTGCCCGCCGGCTCCGACGCGCGCAGCACACTGGAACAATGGATTTTAGATCTCGAATACCGCCACAACGGTATCCCGAAGCCTGATCTTTCGCTCTTCCTCGACGTCCCCTTCGCCTTCACCGCCCGGAAACTCGCCGAACAGCGCCAAGGCGACGACCGCAGCTACCTCAACGGCAAGCAGGACATCCACGAATCCTCGCTCGACCTGCAACAGCGCGTGCGCGAAGTCTATCTCGACTGCGCCGCCGGCGACCCCACCTTTAGCGTCATCGACTGCGCCGACCCCACGACCGGCGGCATGCTGAACCCCGAATCCATCTTCCAAAAAATCGACCATGAGATTGCCCGACACCGTTAAACGCCTCCTGAGCCGTCCGAATCCTGCGTGGCTGACCGCCACCGCCCGATATCTGCTCGCCGCACTGTTTATTTTCTCCGGCGCCTCGAAAGCCGTCGACACCTTCGGACTCTCCGTCAAACTCGGCGAATACCTCTCCGCCTTCGGACTCGACAGCTTACAGGTGCTCGCACCCGCCGGAGCGATACTGCTCCCCTCCGTCGAGCTGCTGCTCGGCCTCCTGCTGCTGACCGGCACCACCCCCCGGATTGCCGCCTGGGGCGTTTTTCTCGCCATGAGCTTCTTCACCCCGCTCACCCTGTGGATCGCCCTGACCAACCCCGTGAGCGACTGCGGCTGCTTCGGCGACCTGCTGCGGCTCTCCAACTGGGCCACCTTCTGGAAAAACCTCGTCTTCTGGCCCTTATCTTTCGTGCTCTTCCTGAACCGAAACACACATACCACTCAGTCGTCAACCGTCGTCCGTACCGTGGTGAGTTATCTGATTCTCATCCCGTTGAGTCTCACGCTCAGCCTCTGGTCGTACAATAGTCTGCCCCTGCTCGACCCCACCCCGTTCCGGATCGGCGTCCACATCCCCAGCGCCATGAACGTACAGGAGAACGACGCCCGCACCCTCCTCGTCTATCGCGACAAGACAAACGGCGAGCTGCGCGAATTCGAAATCGCCGACACCACCTGGTACGACTCCTCGCGATGGGAATACGTCGACACCCGGACCATCGGACAGAGCCGCGCCCCGGAGATCCAGAGCCTGCCCATGTTCGACGACCGCCTCGACCGCTCCGACGAGATCCTCGGCCGGCGCGGCTACACCCTGCTCTTCGCCGTCAACGCCTACGACCCCGCCTGCGACTCCGCCATGATCGCCCTCGCCGACTACATCGGACAGTACAACGGCCGGAGCGTGGCGCTCAGCGCCTTTCCGCTTCCGGAAACACTGAGCCGCAGCGGCATCGAATGCTTCGGCAGCGACCACACCCTCCTGCGCACCCTGATCCAGCACCGCACCGGCGGCGCCCTGCTCCTGCACGACGGCACCATCATTGGCAAATGGGCCATGAACCGCCTCCCGCAGTGGAAGACGAACGGCTCCGACCCCCTGTCCGAAGTGCTCACCGCCGACCGAACGAGCGACGAACGACTCTCCATCGTCCTGTTCGTCGCCGCCGTGCTGCTCGTCGGCCTCGGCTTCCGCCTCAGTGAAAAAAACAGGGCCTAATCCGGCCGATTTTTCGTAACTTAGCCTTATTACTCGATTCCGCCCATGAACATCACCATCGGAAACAGCATCCTTATCGGCTCCATCCTCCTGTTCGTCAGCATCCTCGCCGGCCAGCGCGCCTATCGGTTCGGTATTCCCGCCCTGGTGCTCTTTTTGGCCGTCGGCATGCTCGCCGGAACAGACGGCATCGGCGGCATCAACTTCGACAGCCCGCCGATCGCCCAGTTCATCGGCGTCATCGCCCTCAACTTCATCCTCTTCTCCGGCGGGCTCGACACCGAGTGGCGCAGCGTCCGGCCCGTCATGTGGCAGGGCGTGACCCTCTCCACCGCAGGCGTGCTGCTGACCGCCATCTCGACCGGCCTCTTCGTCCATTGGGTCATGCCCGGCTTCACCCTCTTCGAAGGGCTGCTCCTCGGCTCCATCGTCTCCTCGACCGACGCCGCCGCCGTCTTCTCCATCCTGCGCTCCAAGAACCTGAAACTCAAAGATAACCTGCGCCCTATTCTGGAGTTCGAGAGCGGTAGTAACGACCCCATGGCCTACCTGCTCACGATCGCTTGCCTCGGCCTCGTGATCGACCCCGCCGCATCGGTCGGCGGAGCCATTCTGCGTTTCGTCATCCAGATCGCCGTCGGCGGCGGAGCAGGCATTCTCTTCGGGATAGCCATGGTCTGGGTCGTGCGCCGCGTGAAACTCGGCTACATGGGACTCTATCCCGTGATGGTCATCGCCCTGATGTACTTCACCTATGCCGCCACCGACCTGATCGGCGGCAACGGCTTCCTGGCCGTCTACCTCTCGGCCCTGTGGCTCGGCAACCACCGGATCCCTCATCGGGGCACCATGCTCAACTTCTTCGACGGCTTCGCCTGGCTCATGCAGATCATCCTCTTCCTGACCCTCGGGCTGCTCGTCTACCCCAGCCAGATCGTCCCCGTAATCGGCATCGGCGTCCTCGTCTCCCTCTTCATGATCCTCGTCGCCCGTCCCGTGAGCGTCTTTCTCTCGCTGCTCTTCTTCCGGATGCCCTTGCGGAGCAAGACCTTCATCTCGTGGGTCGGACTGCGCGGCGCCGTGCCCATCGTATTCGCCACCTACCCCCTGATCGCCGGCATCGACAAAGCCGGCATGATCTTCAACATCGTCTTCTTTATCTCCCTGATCTCCATTCTGATACAAGGCACCACCCTGCCCCTGTTCGCCAAGTGGATGAAAGTATCCGAACCCGAAGAACAGATGATCGGCACCCGCCCCGAATGGGAAGCCGCCGACATCTCCAACATGATCGAGATTCCGGTCGTACCGGGGAACGCTTACGTCGGCCACCTCGTTTCAGAAGCCCCCTTCCCGGACGGATCGCGCATCACCCAGCTGCGGCGGGGCGACGCCCGTATCATCGTGACCGGCTCCACCCGGCTCGAAGCCGGCGACCGCCTGATCGTCGCCAGCCAGAACCGCTCCGAAGCCGAAATCGTCTACCGCCTCTTCACCGAGAGCGCCCCGAACGGGAATCCCGCCCCGGAATCGTGATTCCCGACCCGCAACGATTGGCACATTCGAAAAATTGTTTACATTTGCAGTTGTTTTTCGAAACACAGACAGAAACACTCGAATAAAACATGAAAAGAGTCTTAGTTGCAACGAGCGGCGGCGACTGCCCCGGCTTGAATGCAGTGATCCGCGGCGTGGTCAAACGCGCAGCGCAGGAGGGGGACTGGGAAGTACTGGGAAGTATCCAGGCCTACAACGGTATCCTGTGGGAACCCACCGAAGTCAAAATTCTCGACGAAGCGGCTGTGGCCGGGATCCACTACCGCGGCGGTACCATCATAGAAACCACCAACAAAGGGGGCCCTTTCGCCTGGCCGGTGTATAACAAACACCTCGGCCAGTGGGAATACGTCGACCGCTCGGACGAGATGATCCGCAAGTTGCAATATATGGGCGTCGACGCTGTGATCTCGATCGGCGGGGACGGCTCGCAACGGATTTCGCAACAGCTTCAGAACCAAGGACTCGATATCGTCGGAGTACCGAAGACTATCGACAACGACCTCTCGGCTACCGACTTCACCTTCGGTTTCCAGACCGCCGTACAGATCGCCACCGACGCGGTGGACAAACTGGTGACCACGGCAGCTTCGCACAACCGGACATTCATTCTGGAAGTGATGGGGCGGAATACCGGGTGGATCGCCTTGCATGCGGCGATTGCAGGGGGCGCGGACGTCTGCCTGATTCCCGAAATCCCGTACGACATCAACATCGTCCTCGAAAAGCTCAACAAACGGTACAACTCCAAGAACCGCGGTTCCGCGATCATCGTCGTGGCCGAAGGGGCGGTGCCGAAGGATGGGACGGTGCACGCTGCGCAGGCGACTGAAGTCGGGTACGAAAACGTCAGACTGGGCGGGATCGCTTACGAGCTCAGCCGTCAGCTGAAAGCCGCAGGGTTCGAACCGGATATTCGGGAGACGGTGCTGGGACATATCCAGCGCGGTGGGGTGCCGATCGCTTACGACCGCGTCCTCGCTACCCAATTCGGGGTCAAAGCATTCGAATACGTGCTCGAAGGGAAATTCGGACACATGGTATCGTACCGCCATCCGGACATCATCGCCGTGCCGTTCGAAGAGGCTGTGGGCCAGTGCAAATACGTGCGGCCGGACAGCGATATCGTCGAAACCGCACGCGGTTGCGGGATCAGCTTCGGGGACTAAGTTCTTCTGCTGAATCTCAGTATATTCTGCCAAAAAAGGTGTCGTTTTCATCCGACGGATGAAAACGACACCTTTTTCTTTGGGCCGGAAGCGAAAAAAGAGCTACATTTGACGTTATGAAGATGCCTCGCAATCTTTTATTCGGTCTCCTCTCCGGCCTGCTGCTCCTCACCGGAGGCGCCGCCCGGGCCCAGCAGCAGCTCGTCGAGACCGAACCCATCGAGCCCTTCAACGTCTTACGCGTCGAAGGGCCCGTGCGTATCGAGCTCATCCCCGCCGACGAGAACCAGATGCAGATCATGACCTGGGATCTCGAAGCCAAGACCCTGACCTGGCGCGTGCGGGAAAACACCCTCCATATCTACGCCCGGAAAGGGCTCCTCAACAAACGCGCCTACGCCGATATCAAGCTCTACTACAAAGAGTTGAACCGCATCGTCATGAGCGGCGGCGAAGTCTATGGCCGCGAACCCATCCAGTGCGGCAGCCTCTACCTCGAAGCCGAAAGCTCCGTCGGACGGATGACCCTCCAGACCGAGTGCAACGACGTCACCATCCACGTGAGCGGCGACAACATCGTCCGGCTCGGCGGCATCGCCGAATACGCCACCTATCGGGCCCGGCTCGGCAGCCGGATCGAAGCCCTCGAACTCTCGGCCATGGAAGCCGCCGCCGACGCCTCGGGCAAAGGCGAAATCCAGCTCCGCGTCAACGAAGCCTTGGACGCGCGGGCCGTGAGCGGCGGCAACATCTTCTTCCTCGGCGAACCCATGACCCTCAACATCCGGAAAGCCACCTTAGGCAACGTCACCTCGATCAACGAGCCGTAATCCGGCCCTCCTCGCTCCCCTATGCTCGTCAAGACCTACAGCAGCACCGTCGAAGGCATCGACGCCCGCACCATCACCGTCGAAGTGAACCTCTCGCCCGGCATCCGTTTTCTGGTCGTCGGCCTGCCCGACAACGCTGTGAAAGAGAGCCAGCAGCGCATCACCGCCGCCTTCGCAAACACCGGCTTCCGGATGCCCGGCTTCAACATTCTGGTCAATATGGCCCCGGCCGACATGCGGAAAGTCGGCTCGCATTACGACCTGCCGATCGCCGTCGGCATCCTCGCCGCCTCGCAACAGATCGGCCACATCGACCGGCTCGAAAAATACATCCTCATCGGCGAACTCTCCTTAGACGGCACCCTGCTGCCGGTGAAAGGAGCCCTCCCCATCGCCATCCAGGCCAGGAAAGAGGGCTACGAAGGGATCATCCTGCCCGCCGCGAACGCTCCCGAAGCGGCGGTGGTCGACGGCCTGCGCGTCTACGGCGCCACCGACCTCACCTCCGTCGCCGCGCTGATCGAAAACGGCGAAGGCATCGAACCCACCGAGATCGACACCCGCCGCGAATACTTCGACCGACTCGCCGATTTCGACCTTGACTTCCGCGACGTCAAAGGACAGAACGACGTCAAACGCGCTTTGGAAATCGCCGCCGCCGGGGGACACAACGTCCTGATGATCGGCCCTCCGGGCTCCGGGAAGAGCATGCTCGCCAAACGCATGCCCACTATCACCCCGCCGATGACCTTGGCCGAGGCATTGGAGACCACCAAAATACACTCCGTAGCCGGAAAATTAGGTACTGGCGAAGCAGGCGGCTATCGCGGCGGGCTGCTCACCGCCCGGCCTTTTCGTGCCCCGCACCACATCGCCTCGGAAGTCGCCCTGGTCGGCGGCAGCGTACCGCCGCAGCCCGGCGAAATTTCGCTGGCCCACAACGGCATCCTCTTTCTCGACGAACTCCCCGAATTTCACCGCCGGACACTGGAAGTGCTGCGCCAACCGTTGGACGAAAAACGCATCTCGATTTCGCGGGCCAGATATACGGTGGACTACCCCGCCAACTTCATGCTGATCGCCGCGATGAACCCCTGCCCGTGCGGCTACCGGACGCATCCGGACAAAGAGTGTACCTGCACGCCGAGCGCACAGGCGCGTTATATGGATCGCATCTCCGGTCCCCTGCTCGACCGGATCGACATCCAGATCGAGGTCGTCCCCGTGGCGATCGAGAGCATGACCCAGCGCCGGCGCGAAGGCGAGACCAGCGCTGCGATCCGGGAACGCGTCATCGCCGCTCGAGAGCGACAGATCGCCCGGCTGCAACGCGACGGGTACCGGCACACCTACTGCAACGCCATGCTCACTCCGGAACAGCTCGACCGATACTGCCAGCTGGACGACGAGAGCATCGACCTGCTGCGCGAAGCGATGTCGACCATGGGGCTCTCGGGCCGCGCCTACGACCGGATCCTGAAAGTCTCGCGCACCATCGCCGACCTGGCCGGCAGCGAAGAGATCCGGCTCGACCACGTCGCCGAAGCGATCCAGTACCGGAGTCTCGACTGCATGCGGTAGCCGCTCTCTGTTCCGCCTCCACGCTATTTCCCGTTTTCGCCACCCTCCATGGCCCGTTTTACCCGCACCGACACCCCGCTGCTCGAACCTGTTCTGGTTCTGCTCCTCGGCATCCTCGTCGGCAGCCAGCCCGAACGCCCCGGTGATTTTCGGCTCGCGGCAGGACTCTTCGGCCTCCTGTTGGCAATCGTTATCGGTCTGAAATACACCCTCTTTTCCCGGATAGGCAGCTGGCGCAGGATCGGGATGTGGATCGGATTTTACAGCCTCGGAATCGTGCTCGTTCTGCTGCACCGGCCCGACCCCACTCCGGTTCAGGCCCTGCACGGCAGCCGGGGCGAATGGATGGCCCGCATCGAGAGCTCGCCGGAACACCGCGGACGGTGGTACCGTTCCGAAGCCACCCTGTTTTGCTATGCCGACAGCCTCTCCGGCGACTGGATACCGCTCGGCGATCCCCGGATCCGGCTCTATATCTCCGTCTCAGACCCCACCAGCGAACCGCCTCGGATCGGTGACCTGCTCCGTTTTCGCGGCCGCCTGTACGCCTCCTCCGACACCGTCGCTTACGACCGGTACATGCTCCGCACACGGAGCCTCGTCGGCCGCTGTTTCGCCTACCGCACCACCCTGCTCGACCATGCCCCCACGTGGCGCGGTCGCATCGAATCGTTCCGACAACGCCTGGGAGAGCGGCTGAACACCGGTTCGACCGATTCGACCGGCGGTACCACCGCCCTGCTTCAGGCCCTGACCCTCGGCCGGACCTCCGGTCTCGCCCCGGAGCTCCGGGCCCGCTACGCCCGTACCGGCCTTGCTCACCTCCTCTCCGTCTCCGGCCTTCACGTCGGGATTATTTTCCTGATTCTTAATCTATTATTCGGCTGGATACGCCTTTTTCGAAACGGCTGCGTCGCCTCCGGACTCCTCGTGATCGCCGCCCTGTTCGGTTATGCCCTACTGACCGGCCTGTCTCCCTCCGTCGTGCGCGCCGTCGTGATGTTCTCGCTGCTCCAGATCGGCCTGATGCTCTCGCGATCGACCAACAGCCTCAACACCCTGTGCGCCGCTGCGCTCGTGCTCCTGTTGTGGAACCCTTACCTCCTCTACCACATCGGTTTCCAGCTCTCGTTCGCCGCCACAGCCGCCATCGTCACCCTCTACCCGCCCCTCGCCCGGAGATGGATGCCCCGTTGGCCGGTGCTCCGCTGGCTCTGGTCGCTGACCCTCGTCGGCCTCACCGCCCAGTTGGGCGTTTTCCCCCTGATCCTCTACCACTTCGGCCAGATTCAGCCCGGCGGCCTGCTGTTGAATCCCATCGTCTGGTTCACCGTGCCGACCCTCATCGTCGGCTCCGTAGTCTACCTCGCCAGCGGGTGGAGCTGGCTCGCCGTCTTCCTCCACACCGTGGCCGGGTGGCAGAACCGCCTCGTCGAGCAATGGGCCGCCGCACCGTGGATCGCTTGGGAAGAGCTCGAAATCTCCGTCTGGAGCTGCATCGCCCTCTACCTGCCCGTGATCGTGCTCATCCGATGGCTAAACCGCTCCGACGGACAGCGGCTCCCCTACTCCTCCGACTTCGAAGCCGCGCGCCGCGACGCATAATGCGGCGCGTCGCCCCACGCCCGATCCCGCACCACCCGAAAGCCGCTCAAATCCGTATCCTCCGCCGGTTTTCCCTCGTACAACCGATAACTTCCCCGCACCACCTCCGGCGTCACGTTCGGCATCAGGACATTCGCCCCGGCCGCCACCCCCAGCTCCCTTCCCCGCGGATGCAGCGCATGGAGAGCCGTCGTCGCCGCGATGTTGATATCCGGCATCTCCAGCCTCAGAAGCGCAATCATCCGCAACGCCAGCTGCAACCGCTCCTCGCGCGTAAAATCCGACCGCACGGCAGCCAGCGGCGCCTGCGGATGCTCGATATAAGGCCCCATGCCGCACATATCGATATCCATCCGCCGGAAAAACAGCAGATCGTCCGCCAAATCCTCCACCCGTTGGAACGGCAGCCCGATCATGACCCCCGTTCCCACCTGATAGCCCGCCTCGCGCAACGCCTCCAGACAAGCCACCCGCCGTTCATAGCGATGATCCGCCGGGTGCAGCCGTCCGTACAGCGTCGGCGACGACGCCTCGATCCGCAGCAGATAGCGATGCGCCCCCGCCCGGTACCACCGTCGATAGACCTCCGCCGTCTGCTCCCCCAGCGAGAGCGTGATGCCCAACGCCCCCTCCGATCTCCGTTTGAGCACTCCCACCAACCGCTCGATCCGCCCGACAAACGCCTCGTCCGTCCGCTCGCCCGCCTGAATCACCACCGAGCCGATTCCCGCGCGCCATGCCCCGCACGCCGCCTCCAGCACCTCCTCGTCCGTCAGTTCATACCGTTCGACCTCCCCGTTTTCGCTGCGGATACCGCAATAGAGGCAATTTTTGCGACACTGGTTCGACAACTCGATCAACCCCCGCACATAGACCCGGTCGCCCACCGTCCGGTCGCGCACCTCCGCCGCCTCGGCGAACAACGCCCCGTCCGTCGCGAGGTCGCCCAACGGTGCCCCCAACACCTCGATCAGCTCCTCGCGCGACCTCACAGCACCGCCTCCTCCACCGCCCCGGCCACCAGCCGGTTATCCTCCAGCGCCCCCACGAAGCGCAGGTTCGTCAGACTGTCCATCCCGATCTCCCGCCCCGAGACATAGGCCGGCACCACCACATACTCCGCCTTTCCCCCCTCCGTGCTGCGGAGCCAGACCCAGTGCGGCAGGCTCTCGATCCTCGGCCTCCGCCCCCGCGACGACAGCGTCACCCGCACACTCAGCCCCCCGTCCTGATACCGTCCCCGCTGGTTCGAGACGAAGTTTCCCAGCGACCACACCACCCGCTCCGCCGTGTCCACCGGCTGCGCCACGTGCGGATGCGACCCGATCACCGCGTCCACCCCCTGCCTCCGACACCACGCCGCCAGCCGCCGCTGGGCGTCGTTGGGCCGTCGCTGATACTCCTCGCCCCAGTGGACGAACAGCACGATATGCGTCGCCGAATCGCGCCGCGCCGCCTCCACCTCGTGCCCCATCCGCACCGTATCGATCCCGTGCACCACCGTGCCCTCCGGCACCGGCAGCCCGTTCGTCCCGTAGGTACAATTCAGCAAAGCCACCCGGAATCCCCTCTTTTTCAGGATCAACGGTTTCGCGGCCGCCACCGAATCGACATAGACCCCCGCATACCGCAGCCCCACCGAATCAACCGTCCGCACCGTCCTCCTCACCCCTCGCCCCCCTCGGTCGCAGCAGTGGTTGTTGGCCAGCACCGCCACATCGATCCCCGCCTCGCGCAACGCCGCCGCCAGCTCCGCGGGCGACGCGAAACGCGGGTAGCCGCTGTAGGGCTCCCGTTCCGAAAGCGTCGTTTCGAGGTTGACCACTGCGAAATCCGCCCCTTCCCAAAACGGTCGAATATACCGGAAACAAGCCGAATAATCATACGATCCGTCTTCCCGCAAAGCCGCCCGCACCTGCGGCATATGCTGCATGACATCGCCCGAGAAGACCAGTGTCAGCTCGTTCCGTGCGACCAGCGAATCGAATACCGCACTGTGTCTGCCCGCGATCTCCGTCGGCTGCGGCGCGCGACAAGCCGCGCAAACGACCATCAACCAGCCGAGTATCGTCTTTTTCGAAACCATTTCACTATTTTTGTAACAGCATAAAGATAACGAATTTCCCGCCCCGACGCACCCCCGCATGGCGCCCTATATCGATATCCACACCCACCGGGCCGCCCCCGACGGCATCGCGATCCGAAACGTGCGGATCGAGTCGTCCGTGCCGCAGCTTCCGGCGACCGGCTATTTTTCGGCGGGCATCCATCCGTGGGACGCCTCGCGCGCGCAACCGGAGTGGGAACGGTGTTTCGAAACTCCTTCGCCTCGGCTGCTCGCCATCGGCGAGACCGGCCTCGATTTCCGTCCCGAATACCGGCCTTACGACTTGCAGGAGAGGTGGTTCGAACGCCAGATAGACGTTTCGAACCGGCTGCGAAAGCCGCTGATTATCCATAACGTACACGCCACCGACGCACTTCTGAAGCGGCTGCAAGTGCGCGCGCAGGAAGCGGCCGTGCTGCACAACTTCATCGGCTCGCCCGAGCTCGTCGCCCAGAGCCTCGGTCGGGTGCCGCACCTTCGATTTTCGTTCGGCCCCGGCACCTTTCGGTCACCCAGAACGCAACAGGCACTGCGGTATATCGCAGAACGATGTCCCGACCGACTCTTTTTAGAGACCGACGACGACCCGACGACCACTATCGGCGAGATGTACGCCCAAACGAGCCAGCTGCTCGGATGGGAGCTCTCCGCGTTGCAGGAGTCGCTCGTTCACAATTTTCACCTCCTTTTCCCAAAAATTTCCCTCGGATGACCTCGCAAAACGACTGGCAGGAGCGCACGGAGTTGCTGCTCGGCCCTGAGAAAACCGCCCGGCTGCGCCAAGCCCATGTATTGGTCGTAGGTTTAGGCGGCGTCGGAGCTTATGCCGCCGAGATGATCGCTCGCAGCGGCGTGGGCCGCCTGACGATCGTCGACGCCGACACGGTGAGCCTCAGCAACATCAACCGCCAGCTGGTCGCCCTCCACTCGACCGTCGGACGTCCGAAAGCCGAAGTACTGGCCTCCCGCCTCCGGGACATCCATCCGGCTTTGGAATTAACTGTAATTCAGAAATATATAAAAGACGAAGCGACCGAAGCGCTGTTGGATCGGGAACCGCGCTACGATTTCGTCGTAGACGCCATCGACACCCTCGCGCCGAAAGTGAATCTCATCAAAGGATGTCTGGATCGCGGCCTGCCGCTCGTGAGCTCGATGGGCGCCGGCGCCAAAACCGACCCGACCCTGCTGGAAATCAAAGATATCGGAAAGTCGCACCACTGTCCGCTGGCCCATATGCTGCGCAAACGGCTGCACAAAATGGGCATCCGCTCCGGTTTTCCGGTGGTTTTCTCGCCGGAAGCGGTGCGCGAAGGGTCGCTCGTTCTGTGCGAGGAGGCGAACAAAAAGTCGAACGTCGGCACCATCTCCTACATGCCGGCGGTTTTCGGCTGCGCCTGCGCTTCGGTAGCTATCCGGACACTGCTCGGCGAGATGTAGCGCCCCAACGCCCCCTCGGCATAGCGCGTCCGTTATTGCTGCGACAGGTACACCTCGATCTGGCCGACCGCCGTGCAATCTTTCAGCAAGACCCGCTTCTGGTCGTTCAGCAAATAAAGCGACGGAATCGCCCGCAAATCGTACAGTTCCTCGCGCCGCATCGCCAGCCCGGCGTCATACCCGTTGATCCACTCCGCCGGCACCTCTTTCCGGTGTTTTCGCCACGCCGCGAGGTCTTCGTCCGGATAGATCGCCACGATCTTCAGCCTCCCCTCGCGCTGCGCCTCCGAAATAACTTTCGAACCGACCAGTTGCGCCAACATCTCCTCACAGGCATGGCAATCCGGATTGTTGATATAGAGCAGCGTGTACGGCGCCTCGACCCCATAAAGCCTCCCCCGCGAGCCATCGCCGAGCGTGTATTCGAAGTCATTCGCCTGCCTCCCCAGCCGGTTTTTCAGAGCCATCTCCAGGCGGAATCGGGGCTGGATTTTCTCGGTCGAGTCGTAAAACGGCGAAGCAACAACCGCTTCCAAGATCGGAATATAGAGTTCTTCGTTCCGAATGGGCGAATTGGGGTCAGCCAACGGTCGTCCCAACATGCCCACCAATTGTTTCATCGCAGCACTGTCGGGTGCATAATGCGCCAGCAGGGTATCCAGCACCTTTCGGGAGGAATCCAACGGCACGGCGGTCGAGAGTTGCAAAAAAGCGGTGAATTTCGCTTCCCGTTGCCAAGCTGCTTCCGGTTTCGACTTCGGGTTCCGGTCTCCGCAAGCCGCCAGAAACAAGGCCGTCAAAACCCAAACTATCTTTCTCATTTCCTAAGGATGTATTTCCGTTTTACCGACCAAATATAATCTATTTCAGCGAATAATCCATCTCTCGACAAAGGGTATTACGCTGTCTGTCTCTTTCTCGAATTTGCGAATCTTCGCCCCGCCCCGGGTTTCCGCGGCGCAGGGTCTGGCATAGCGAGTTACCTCGGCAGTGACGGTTACTGCGTAGCTTCTGCAATCAGCGAATCCAACTGCACTTATCTGCGATTCACGACTACAACGATTCATCCCAGCCGTTCTGGTAACCGTGGCTCCGGTCTTCAGTTGCGTTGCCTCTCGGAATAAACGGGAGAGGTGTGCCTACGGGGACAATTTAGGGTAAAGGCTGCCAGTAAAACGCCCTGTAGGCGCACCCCGGGCTACCGCCGCAATGATACAGGCGACATGCTCGGTGTTGCCAACGGTGGTTACAGTTGGTCATCCACAACCATCGGAACAGACTCATTTCACCTGAATTTCCGTATAAATTGGCTCTACGACCAACGCATCGATCATCGCGCCTTCGGTTTTCAGTTGCGTTGCCTCTCGGAATAAACGGAGACTGACACGGCCAATTGGAAGTGCGGCACGCACCGCCCGCCCGGCGGACGCGTTCGCACCACGGCGGATGGTTTTTATTACATTTCGCGCGCCAAGCCTTAAATGGGAAATCCTGCGACCCTTAAGGTCGCGCGGGCCGGACGCCTTCCCCTCGGGAGGCCCGCAATGTTCGCATGCTCACTGCGAGCTCCCGGGCGTCCGACCCCACCGAAACAATATCCCATTTATCGGCTAAAATGTCGAGAGCGGCCTGTCGCCCACTCCCCCGAGCAGCTTCGCCGCTGGGCGAACAGGCCGGCGACCTAAAGGTCGCAAGAGCAACAACACATTCACCGCCCAAGGCTGTCGGATTCGTCCTCGGCCTATAAGTAGTTCGCCGCCAACGGTGAGTGCAACGAGCTCCAACGAGTTGCAGCCCGCCGCTCGGGGTGGCGGCGAACTGCGCGACTCTGCGAGTCGCAAAAGCAGCACTTCGTTCACCGCCCAGTCTGTCGGGTTCGGGCTGCGCGCTCCGGGGGTGGGCCGAAGGCCCAGCGCGCAGGCCCGGCGGTTCGAAGAACCGCAAAAGCACACCCCATTCAACCGCCCCAATTCTGCGAAGTTCGTTTTCGGCCGCAACCAGCAGAGAACGAATATTAAGGCTAAGGCGGCTAGTAAAAGACGCTGTGCGTCCCCTCCGCATCCTGGGGCTGCGGGCCGACCGTTAACACGGGGACTTAGCTATTCGCTCACGGCCTAAAGTAAAGCCCAAAGCACAGCTAACAGTTCAGCCCAACCCACCGCCCCCAGTCCAAACCTCATACTCGGCCAACGCGGCTCGAAAACCGGTTACGGTTTTCGAGCCTGAAGAACAATCGCAGCCCAAAGCTCGCCCCAGTTCTCCGCCTCGTGTCAGCCTCACTGCGGCTCCGCTGTCGCTCCGCCGCGTTTTCGCGCGCCTTGCGCGATTCATCTATATTCGGCTATCGCCGAAATAGTTGAATCGCTTCTTTAGGCGTGGCGCGCGTCCTACGGGAGGGTACTGCGCTCGGGCCGCGCGGGCCCCACGTCCCGTGGACAGGAAATGCTTGCGCATTTCAACTGGCAGCCTCTACCCCCGTTCTTCGTCCGCGCGCCTGGGGAAATCTTGTCAAAACGTGCCTGCACATTTTGACGATTTCCCTCTTTTGGCGGCGGCGCGCGGTTGAGCTTTGACCCGCCTGAAACTGCCCTGCGCGGGCGGCGGACGGCTAATAAGGCAACGATAACCCTAACAAAACGCCCGATGGGCGCACCGGAGGGACGGAGCGATACTACGTATCGCTTAATCTGCTCGACTAGATTCTTCAATGCGCGTCACGACGCGAACACCTCCTCCGCAAGAACTCTTATCACTTTGGCACGCTTTATGCTATAATGATTATCGAATCGCTGGAGAGCGGCAAAATGAAAAGGGTTTCCGCCCTATCCGGACTGACGATTCGACGGTTGTTTACGATTTGTTTTGTTTGTTTTGGGTATTAGCGGCACAGGGAAAGTTCAGATAAATCCCTGTGCCGCTAATGTTTTCCCACCCATCGGACATCCATCAACCATACCCTCCCAAAGAACCGGCCACAAAACAAAACGGGCTTACTCCCGTCAAAGAGTAAGCCCGAATGCTTCATAAAAAATGCTTTACAAAAGATCGTCGAGGTTGATATCCGGAATCGGATCGGCATCTACCCAATCCTCTACCTGACCGGTAAAGGTGAGTCCATTCTTACCGAATTTCACGGTATACTTATAGTTCTTCCCCGCTTCGATCCCGCCAGTCAAGTCCGGTTTCCCACCCGTAGACGGATTGGTCACCGTCGTAGAGTTAATATTAGCGAAATATGACTGATCTTTGTTTCCGTCATTATGAACCACCTCGATTACAATCCCGTTTTTCGCCGGGTCAGAATCGGTATTCAAATCCGTTCCCGTAACCGGTACCAAGTACCCTATCGCATCGATGTAAGGTTTGATCGGAACCGTCGCCGTCGGATCACCCGGATTATTCACCGGTTGAATCTTAATCGGAGTCGTTTCGGTGGCAGCCGTGCTACCGGTCGCTACGACCCCTTTCAGTAAATCCAAGGTGAAATCCGAGCACAAGCCACCGGTCTTCGAATAGATCTTGATCGCTTTCAAACCTTTAGCCCCGCCTGCGCTGACCTGCAACCCGTCTTCGTCCTCGCCTTTAACCACCAAGGTGATTTTAGCCACTTTGTAGCTGAAGATCAATTTCTGGCGGTTGGTCGCCGGGTTGGCAGGCCGAGACACATTGGTCAGCGGATTCGCCCATGCGAATCCATAGTCGTACACTTCTGTCTTCCCGGTCTGAATCGTCTGATCGGAGAGGTCTGCCTTGAGCTGGAACGTCGCATTATCGACATATGCCCGTTGATTCGGCGCTACCGGCATCCCTGGAGCAGAAGCTGTAGCCGACGCTATCCACGGGAAATACCCGAGGAAGGTCAACTCCGCATTCGCAGTTCCCGACGCAGGCCAAAACAAGAGCGGACTTTTGCCCGACTGCTGTTCCTCGCGATAGTACTTTGAGGTAGGCTGATTCTGCTGGTCATCAAAGAAGTGATACGAGACGTTGGCGGTTTTATCGTTCGAACTGTTGTGCCACAAAGCCGTCGCAGCCGCGGTAGCCGTGGCCGGAACGGTAGCGGAACGGAAAGCGAAAATCCCGATCCGATCCATCTTCAAGGTACCATTCGATCCATCTCCAAGGGCGATGTTGGCTTTGGTGATCTCTACCGTAGGCGCACCGGAGCCGAACTGAACGGGCTGTGCGGTGTCCGGAGTAGCAGGCACTGAGTCGTCGAACGTAATTTTGTTACAACTTACCGCTACCAGCAGTGTGGTAGCCAGTATTAAAATCCGTTTCATCCGTTTTCTAAGTTTGGTTAGAACGGGAATTATTCCCGCTCTGCGCTTGAGGCTGAAAGGTGAGGGTAAAAGGAGAGGGGAGCGCACGTCACCCGGAGGCAAAATTACGCACCCCTCTCACCCTAAGGTTTCAGTCGTCGGATGACAGACTAAACTGCCGGAATTTCGTCAGAACCATTCGGTTCTACTACTTCCCAGTCTTTGATTTCACCTTCAAACTCGATTTCGTTCTTATCCAACGTAAGTTTGAGTTTGTATTCTTTCCCCGGAGCAATCGCCGGCAAATAATTCTTCGCAGCGGTAGAAGTTCCCGGAAGCGTCGTTACCGAACCACCTTTAGTCTGGTCGAGCGTAGCGGTATAAACTTCCGGATCCTTACCATTCGTCTGACCACTTACATAGAATTTGATGAACACATTGGTCAAATCCCCACCGACCGAAGAGGTAGCGTTATTCCCTGCCGGAATCAGATAACCGGTTACGGTAAATTTCGCAGCAGGTTTCGTAGTTGCAGCAGGAGTTCCGCCTGTACCAGCCGGAATCGTAATAGTCGTCGTCGTGGTATCGCTTGCTGCCGACGGAATCTTGAACAGATAACCGGTGAACGGACTCGAACCCGAGAAAGTCGGGAAAGTCGTAGTATTAGTCCAATTCGCCATCGCCGGAGCAGTAGCATCGGTCGTTACCACGTTGTATACGCCGCTCGTAGCATCCACTTGTTTTGCCTGCGTGAGGTCGAACTTAAAGCCCTGATTCATCCCGTCGCCATACATCGCAATCGCTTTCAGTTCTTTCGGGATATCTCTGGTCACCGTGTGAGCCACAGTTACTTCGAGGGTGAGTTTCGCCACCGCATATTTAAACTGCAACCGAACCGGATCCTGACGAGTCCCCAGCGCAGCCTGCGTATCTTTCTTACCGTAATAAGCAAACATAATCGGCCCCGGATAAGCGTTTTTCGTAACAGTACCCGGCGTACCCGTCTGATCAAAGAATTTAATGGTACTGTTGGTCATATCACCCGTTCCGACAAAATTAGTATTCGTAGCACTGGCCACAGTGGTCGGCATCTCAAAAACATTACCCGAAGCGTCTGCCAAGTTACCCGGCAAGGTCGTAGGATAGTAAGCATAATAGTTCCAACCCTGCCCCCCAGCAAGATAATACATAGTATTATCGATCGGATCCGGTGTAGCAGTCGGATCTACAAACGGTTCAAAGTGAGCAATCGCCGGTACCGGAGTAGCCGGGTTAGTCGTATCATCATACGGATCCACCGATTTTACCACATACTTCCGGTTCAGATACTGGAAATCCGCGTTAGTCGGGAATACCGAAGCCGGAGCAGCCCCCAAAGTTTTGGTATCCAACACAGCATAGATACCGATCGTATCATCTACTTCAAAGGTACTGTGTCCGTTAGCATCCAAGCCGGCTTTCGATACCGTTGCAGTGCTTGCCGCACTGGAGAAGCGCACAACGTTGTCTGCCGGAAGATTCGGGTCTACCGGAGCTTCGCCGATGGTCCGTTTCGAGCAGGCGATCACAGCAAGTGACGCAGCTGCCAAAAGAAGACTCTTTTTCATTGTTGTTTTGTTTTGGTTGTTAAAATGTTTGTTTTCCTTGTGTTTTGGTCGTTCTTATTTTTAGCCGGAAACCACTCCGGCATGTAGCAACTCGGTTAATTTATTGTGCCCAAAAGGTCGGGAAATCATTCCCCACCACTTCCCACTCTTCGATCGATCCTTCGACGGTCACCGGCGTTTCGGGCTCGATATCGACGATATACCGATATTCTTTCCCCGGCAACAATCCTCCGGTCACCATTTTGTCGGTTTTCGGAATCGGACAAATCAGATTCGCCCCACCATTAAACGTCAACCGAATCACCGGGTTCACCACTTTCCCCGCTCCCGCATTCGGCACAACGTAGCCCCAGGTAGAAGTAGCCACCAACCCGTTAGTCCCTGCCACCTGTTGCAAAACCCAGAATTGATACGGATTCGTGTCATCCGCCACCGCACTCGTCCGCCCACCATGACTGGCCACCTTATCATAAGCCTCCTGTTTGAGGTCGATCACGCATTCGCGATACAACCCGCCATCGGCATAGAACTCGACGCCTGTCAACTCCCCGCCCATCATACTCGGGTCATATTCCACTTCGACCTTGACTTTGGACAATACATACCGGAAAGTCAAGTTAACCACACTCCCCCCATTACCACTCTGCATCCCTTTGCGCTTCGCGTTATTGGAGTACATGTACGGCAAAACGTTCCCCACCGTACTCTGATCCCCGATATCCTTGAGGTCGATGGTATAATCGTTCTGATTCACCTCCGCTTCCTCCGGTTCCGGCCCCACCGCCGGCCAAACGGCATAGAAGTCCAACAAGGTCGATGTCGAACCGAACCGTATCCGGTCTTGAATGGTTTCGGCCGAGAAGTTGTTGTTGTTATCTGCCACATACCGACAGTCCTTAGCCTCCCCTTTCGCCGTATTCTGGCCATAATTCCCGGAGATTGTCTGCCCCGCCAACGGAGCAAAGACAGATATCTTATCTCCCTGATCGAACTGCGGCGCCGAGAGTGCCGGATTAGTGTCCTTATCCGAGACTTTGGTAACCGTCTCAGCCTTGGCCGAGAATCTCACGACCTCTCCCTGTGCGACATCCTCCATAACGACCTGCTTGGCCTTACATCCGGCGCACAACGCCGCCGTACACAAGGATAATATGATGATTGTCTGCTTCATCGTCTGTCTCTTCCTTTCTTATTGCACGGTTCCCGAAATATGCGTTCCCCCGTCGTTCCCCGGCTCCCAGTCCGTAATTTCCGCATCGCCCAAAATAGCCGAACCGCTGTCTTTCAACATGAGGTTATAGGTATATCTCGTCCCCTCGACATAGGTCATATCCTTAGGCTTCGCGTTATAAGTCATACCGTCCGCCGTCGTCACCGTAAATTCCATGTTTTTGATATTCCCGTTCGGCACCACCGCCGCCTTGATCACACTCACGCCCGGCTCCAAATTGAGTCGTCCTCTCGCCCCCGTCCCTACTCCACTCAGCAATGCAGTTCCCCCGCTCTGAATATCGAATTCATATCCCGACTGCAATCCATCCCCCGTAAAAGTCACGGAGGTAATATCGCCCACATCCCCATCCGGCATCGTAACCGGATCGAATTTGATATTAATGACCACCTGCGCCACCACATACCGGAACTCCAGTTTCACATATTCAAACGTTCTGGAAACGCCTTTATTTTTCCAAGTATCCGAATAGAGCACCGCGCCGGTCATCCCGTTGGTCTGATCCGCTATATCCATCTCCACTTTTCCCGCCGCATCCGCCTCTGCCGAATAAGGATAATATCCAACAAAGTAGAGTTTTTTAGATTCCGGGAAGGTAATCGGGTCATTCCCCGCCTCTACCAACAGTTCTCCGTTACTCATCTGCACATACGGCACATTCTGCCGCACGAACTCATCTCCGGTAGCGAACATGGAACTATTTTGCGGATAAGCGTACATCCCGATCACATCCCCCTCTTCGAACTTATCGTCATCCAGCACCTTCGAAGTCGTCACCTCTCCGACAGCAAACCGCACGGGATATCCCTCCTCCTCCCCCATCCCTTCACCGACGGTACGTTTGCTGCAACCGGCAAGCATCACGACCGCCCATCCCGCGAGTACGATATATTTCATTTGTTTTTTCATAGCCATTTCCTACACCCGAGTGTATTAAATCCCGTCGACATCCTCTCCCTTACCGTCCTTCCACTTCACGATTACCGTCAGAAATCCCGCATTCGCCTTCACTTCGATATCCGCTTCGACCTTGATGTTCAAATCATTTTCCGTCGCCCCATTTTTCAATTGCTCCGTGATATCCTCCTCGTGGATAAGCGTTCTCCCCGACTCGGTATCGGTATCGAAGTACAATTGGAGTTTATTGCGCAGCGCCGCATCGATTTCCGCCTGGTTCCCGAAGATCAGCATATTTCCGCTCCAAGTCGTCTTGTTACCCGAAATATCGGTCAATTCGAACGGCGAAGCGCACTGCATCCCCCCCACAATCTGCCCCGTCGAGAGATCGACCCCCGAGGCCACATTCCCCAACAACCCTCTCATCGACTTGACCTGATCCGTCAACCCCGTCAAGTTGATTTTGAAATTCACCACCTTGACCTGGCGTTTCATCGGCATCTTCACCTCGATACACGAAGCGTCGTCTTCGACGATCACAATGCCGTTGAGATTGACATTTTCCAAGCTGGACGAGAAAATCCACCCCGGCTGATAAACCACCTCCACACCGTCCGCCTTCGAGAAGTTATTCTGTTGCAAGTACGCCGCCGACGCCTTCTTTGCGCTAATCTGCGCCGTCGCAAAGGTTTCCGGTTTCAATACTTCGACATAGTCGTTCTGATTGACCAAAATCATGTGATAAACCCCCACCGAGAAGACCATCTGTTCGCTCCCCACAAATCCCCCGTCCCTCGGAATGGCGTATTTCCCCATCATCGTCCCGTCTTCGCGATAGAGATAAAATTCAAGCGTCGTCGGCAACTCCGCCCCCTCCGGCACCTCGTTCCACTCCGGTATCACTTTCAGCGGCAACTGTTTGATCCGGGTATAAGGCCGTTTGTTACATCCGCCGAAAGTCAGTATTCCGCATATCGCGACAAGCACGAGCCACGTCGCCGACAGAGTTCCGTATTTCAACCGCATTTTCATTCTTTAGTTATCTTTTCCGACATTTCGGATATTACAGAGCACTTAGTATAATCGGAATAGGGTACCGAAATATTGTCAGTGTTCCGAATTTTCGTCATAATTTCACTCAAAAAAACGCCCTCCTCTCCATCTCATCCCAATCACACCAGCCTAATACACCCGCTCCTTATGCCCCATCCGGAAGATCACCGTCGCCCGCACCTTAGTCGGCCCGATCCACGGTTTGTTCTTCTGTTCCACCCACAAGTTGCGCTTCACGATCGAGTTCCACTCGTAAACGTCCATTTTATTGGCCAAATATCCGATCCCGATCCCGAACTCGAACGCCCAACGCCGTCCCACCGGCAAGTAGTAGCCGTAACTGATCCCGCCCCCCATCACCGTCCCCTGACGTCCTTTCTGGTTCAGTTTGATATCGTAGTCGGCATACTGTCCATAGAGGCCGATAATATGCCCCGCCCTCGAGCGGTCGTCCCCGAACCAGTATCTGAACTCCGGCCCCGCACCAGCCACGTATACCCCCTTGTTCCCCGTATTATCCTGCTTTTCCCAGAACGTCAGCGTCCCTTCGAGCAAGATCGAGAAGTGACCGCCGATATGAAACTCCAGCCCCGCATTCGGCGCCGCCACCAACCAGTAAGGTAAATTGGTCCGCAACGAAAGAATCTGATCGATCGGCCCTTCATACTTCGCCCTTACATTACGCCCCATCACCCCCGGCCGCCAAACCGGATACGGGTTGGTTCGAATCGCCGCCAGCTGGCGTTCCCGCTGCGCCGCCGACATGGTATCCGAAATGGCATCCGTCAGCTCCCGCGTCACATTGATCTGCGACTGCATGCGGTTCGCCGCCGCAACCCCTTTGGCTCCCTTCCCGCCACCGAGATAGGTGGCGACTTCAACCCGCCTTACCTTATTATATATATCATCTCCCCCCAGCCACGCATCCGCGCCGTCATTCCCATCGCCGAATTCGCCGTCCGAATCGTAATAATCCTCTTCCGCCTCCCGCACATGCGTCAGAAAACGCACCCCGTGCAACTCATTGTGTTCCAATCGCCCCACGAGGAAATCCTTCACTGCCAAAATCCTGGCCTCCGCCAACTCCCGCGTCCCGATGCGGCTATCCAGCGTAGAAGTGTACGCCGTCAAGACGATCGAGTCGATCGCCACCGTCTCCTGTTCGGCCACCCGTCTGGCCAGCGAGTCGAACTGTTGACGCTGCATCAGGTTCGGCCCGTATTGGAACACCAGATCGCTACTCCCCGTAACGAAATAGAATTTGATTCTCTGCGGTCTCACCACCGCCGCTTTCCGCGCCGCCGCGGCACCGGTAGAGGCGAATATGCCCTCCGTATACATCTGCGCCCTGAGTTCCCCCAAGGAGCCGACCATCGCCGACAGCATCCCTACCGCCATCGCAAACAAGCGTTGTTTATTCATTCTATTTCGCTGCATATCTTAGTTTAAGCGCCAAAAACTCCGTGTCTCCGAAAAATAATCCGCCCTCTCACCATCGCATCCGAGCCTCACATCTCTCCGCCGCTACCCCCCTCTCCTACCCCTTTCGTCATCTCCGCTCCGTTTATTTTTCTCATCCCCGCCACCCCTCTGAGTTTCAGGTACCGATACATACTCCGTTCGTTGCACCGCACGATATCGCAAATATCCCTCACCGTAAAGTCCCCCTGACAATACATCCGCACCGCCAGGTCGAGTTTCTCTTCGTTCATTTTGATCGACCCTTTCGGCCGCCCACCCCTCACCGTCGATTTCCGCCCCCTCGTCCGTCCCTCGCCACCCGTTTCCCGCCCCAACACCGGCACCATCCGATGGTGAATACATGCCAACAACTCCTCTCCGCCCCCGTGACACAAAATCTCCCAACACCCCTCCAGCCACTCTTCCGCCAGCGATACCAATTTGAATCGCCTGCGCGACCACATCAGCAGCACCTCCACAATATCCTCCACCCCCACGCATATATCCCTCAGCGAGCACACCACCAACTTATCTCCAACCCCCAGCAACTCCGCCACCTCCAGGAAGCGATCTTTCGCCCGCCCCGCATCCTCCGCCACATCCAACCCGTCCACCCCGTAATTCATCAGCCTCACCACCTCCGCCGAACTCGCATCGCCCGTATTTACAACAAACCCTCTGACCATGATCGCTTAAATATCCATTCGGATTTCCCGCGACCGAACGCCCCGAAAATCCACTCGTTTCCGTAAAGTCCAAAAGGAATCAAAATCATTGATTCCCAAGTTTATAAATCCTCCTATCGAATGAAAAATCCATTCCTCCCCCCCATTCGACGCTTCAATATCTGACAACAAAGATACTGCAATAAATCATACCTGCAAATTTTTTTATGTATAAATATTTCACCCTACCGGCAGAAAACAGAGGCTTCGAAGCGATGAAGCCGGAAAAATTCCACCCCTCGGCGGCTCCGAAAAAAGATATGACAAAAAATCATCATCGGAAAGATCGCCCGAAAACTCGGTCTATCCTGAAAAATATATCTCTTACAATTTTCTGAAATACAAACTCTTCTCCATCTTCGGAAATAATTGTCACCATTTTATCGGCGACTGAAAATTCTGACAAAATTTCATTCAGGAGAGTGCCGACAATAGACCAACAGCCACTTAAATCCCGACTTGCAACATTCCGTCGGATATGACAAAAACAGGCTTACCGCCCGGCGGACAATGACAACGCCCCGCAAATTTCGGTAGAAACCTCACCTAGCGTTCCTCCAACCTGCTGATTGACAGCCGTATATACCCGAATTTGCTTGACCGTCCGGAGCTCTACCCTTTGCCCCGCCTCGTCCACCGCCCGATCGATGTCGAATTTATTACCGTACCGCGTATCCGGATCTCCGCCGACCACCGTCGTATAATCCGGCGACCAGTTGTCCGCATATCCCTCCCCCAGATCGCGCAACACATACTTCACCCCGTTCCACTCCGCCGGATCCGGCAATCGGAACCCCCGGAAAACGATCGTCCGCTCCCCTTGCGCCGCCGCCGGCCAATAACTCTGCGGATGGATAGTCGCCAACGCCTCGATCGTCCCGCTCCCTCCCCGATTGTCCGTCCATGCCACCTCCTCCGCCTGCGCCACCTGCTTCGGTCGGAAGTAGGTTATCTCGTAGTCCGCCACGCTTCCCGTCGCCTCGTCCGCCGCCCCGCGCAACCGATACCAGCGTTCTCCGTCCGGACTGACCTCGACAACGCCCGGTTCGGAACTCCCGTCGAAAGCGTTTCCGAAAATGACGAAATCAGGCCCCTCGATATTTTTGAGTTCGTGATCGAACTCGAAGACGACCGCCCCGCCGAAGCCTCCCAGGGAGAGACATCCCTTTTTCCCGCCGACAAGCGATTCAGCCGCCTCCCGGGTTCCCATCTCCGAATTGACGAATTGTCCGGGAGCGGGCGTATAACTTACGATTCGGGCGATCCACTTCGAATGCTCCGGCGGCATCGGATCGTTCGTTTTATTACATCCTGCGAGCCCCAGCAGGCCCGGAAGCGCCCAAATCCAGACTGAATTTTTCATTCCTTTTCTTTTTGAAACGAGAATGCACCGCATTCGTAGAGGACAAAAATAGCCTTTCCGTCCGAACCGTCCAAGCGATCGGCCAATCCGCCGTTTCCCGCTTTCCCGCCCCGGGCTACCGCGACGCAGGCAATGAAAAACGTTTCGGAGACCTGGGTAGCGCCGGCAATCACGGAGCCAGTTGGTCTTCGACAAACAGCAGCGTGGAGGCGATATATTTGTACTTCCATTCAACGATATTCCATCCCAACCGAGCACTGCACCGCGGCTACGGTTTTCAGTTGCGTTGCCTCTCGGAATAAACGGGGACGTATTGCTTGGGGTAGAGGCGGCCAGTAGAACGCCCTGTGGGCGCGCCCCGGGCTACCGCTATTATGCCACCGGCGAACTGGGCGGAGGCGGAAACAACGGATACAGTTGGTCATCCACAGTCCGAGGAAACGGTGGCATGGATCTGAATTTCCTGTCGCAATATATCAGCCTCAACGCAGCGAACGGATTCGCCCACGGTTTTCAGTTGCGTTGCCTCTCGGAATAAACGGGCCGCGTGCCCGCGATGGCAAAGGGCCGAGTCTACCCTAAAAATAAGGGCAGCCTCTACCCCAAAAGCTACCCTAAGCAGCCGGCAGCAGCGGCCCGAAACCTCTCCCTGGAACCACACCCCAAGCCACAAAAAGCCTCGCCGAACAGTCGGCGAGGCAACGAAAAAAACTCAAAAGCCCACAAAAACTACAACGCCACCATATAGACCCTGCTCGCCGGCAAATCCGGCACAACCAAATATCCCTTAGCCACCGAAATATCCGCCGGCCCCCGCAGCTCTACCCCCAAATCCAACACCGTCACCGCATTTTTCCCCTCCGGCGTCAGATCGACAAAGCCCACCTCTCCCGCACCGTTCTCCCCCCTCCAATTGCTGAAATAGAGCCTCTTGCCATCCCCCGAGACCGCCACCCCGTCGTACTGACCGAACCGATCCCCCATCAGATTTACCGGTTCCGCCGTCAAATCCGTCATATTCACCGCATAAATACCATTTTCCGCCCCCGGCCTCTCCTCCGGATCATACGACGCCACATACAACGTCCCCTCATACTCCGCCAGCCCGTTCGCCCCCGGAATCGTCGCCACCAGCTTCGGCACCGGCCTCCGCGCCCCCCACACCGCCTCGCAATCCCGCACATCCAGCGCATAAATATGTCCCGTATTCGTCACCGACACCAACAGAAAATCCCCCATCGCCACGATATCGTTCACAAACACCTCCCCCTCCGGAAAGGCGATCTTCACCGGCTGCACCCCCGGCTTTTTCAGGTGAAAAACCGTCACGCACCCCACATCCGCCACGAACAGACAATCCTCCTTGACCGCCATCCCTTTCGGCGCATTCAGCGCCCCCCGCGCCGGAATCAGAATCCGATTCTCCTTATTCAGCGAAACGATATACCCCCGTCCTTCCCGGTTGAGCGGCGCCAGCGAATCCGTCCCGAAATTCGACACCAGTATCTCCCCGCTCCTGAGCACCAGCGTCCCCTCCGGAAAGCGCATGTTTTCCGTCACCGTATAGACCTTCTCCTTCCCCGCCGCCACCCCCTGCTGCGCCGCCGCACACACCCCCACTCCCGCCGTCCAGACCGCCAAAAACGTAAACAACCGTTTCATAACCTATTCTTTGTTAAGTAAGTTGCAGTAAAGATAATTAAAATTCCTAAATTTGTCCGGAACTTTACTTTTTGCCAACCAAAAACACGCAAAAACACCATCGCTTATGAACAACCCCAACATCCGCATCGTTTCGGCTGCCGAGGCTGTACAAGTCGTCAAGAGCGGCGACCATATCCACCTGAGTTCGGTGGCCAGCGCTCCGCAATGCTTGATCAAAGCCCTTTGCGATCGCGGCGACCGCGGCGAACTCCGTGACGTCTTCATCCACCACCTCCACACCGAAGGCCCGGCGCCCTATGCCGATCCGAAATACGAAGGGATCTTCCAATCCTCCCAGTTTTTCGTCGGCAGCAACCTGCGTCGCGCCACCCAGGAGGGGTATGCCGACTATATTCCCGTTTTTCTGAGCGAAACGCAAAAACTGTACCGCTGCGGCGCCTTGCCCATCGACGTCGCCATGATCCAGGTATCGCCGCCCGACAAACACGGCTACGTATCGCTCGGGACATCGGTGGACGCCACATTGGCAGCAGTCGAATGCGCCCATACCGTCATCGCCGTCATCAATAAATACGTCCCCCGATCGTTCGGCCAGGCCATGATCCGGATGTCCGAGATCGACATCTGGTGCGAAGACGACACCCCGCTGATCGAAGCGCCGTTCACCGCACCGAACGAAGTCGAGACCGCCATCGGGAAACACTGTGCCGAACTGATCGAAGACGGCGCTTGCCTTCAGATGGGCATCGGCGCGATTCCGAACGCCGTACTCGCGCAGTTGGGCGGACATAAGAATCTGGGTATACACACCGAAATGTTCGCCGACGGCGTTCTGCCGCTCGTCGAATCGGGCGTCATCAACGGGATGAACAAAGTGACCGACCCGGGGAAAATGGTATCGACCTTCCTGATGGGTTCCCAGGAAGTTTACGACTTCATCGACGACAATCCCGGCGTCCTGATGATGGACGTAGGCTATACCAACGACCCGCACATCATCTCCCAGAACCCGAACTTCACGGCCATCAACTCGGCCCTTCAGATCGACCTGACCGGCCAGGTCTGCGCCGACTCGATCGGCACGAAGCACTACTCGGGCGTGGGCGGCCAGATCGACTTTATTTACGGCTCTTCGCTGTCGAAAAACGGGAAAGCGATCGTCGCCATGCCGTCGAAGACCAACAAAGGGATCAGCAAGATCGCTCCGATACTCAATCCGGGTGCCGGTGTCGTGACCACGCGCGCGCACATGCACTGGTTCGTCACCGAACACGGCGCCGTGAACCTGTACGGCAAGACCTTGCAGGAACGGGCCCGGCTGGTCATCAGCGTGGCCGCTCCGGAGCACCGCGAAGAGCTGGATCGCGCCGCTTTCGAACGGTTCGGCCCTCACCACACCTATATTAAGATGGAATGCGGCATGTAGGCCGTATTCCACGATCCTTCGTTATATCCATTTTATTTATCCACCCTCTCTTCGGTCTTCCGGAGAGAGAGTTGTTTTACCTCGATTCTCTGCGACGGCGCTGTCCGCCCGCCCCGGGCTTCCGCTATGCCGGATCGGGTCTCCTCGGTGATGTCGGAAATAACGGCTACTGTTGGGCTTCGACCATCAAGAGCATCAACGGCATGAACCTCAGTTTTTGCATGCACTGGTTTTATCCGAACGGTGCTAACGGTCGTGCCCTCGGTTTTCCGTTGCGTTGCCTCTCGGAATAAACGGGACAAGCAGCCCGCCCCGGGCTTCCGCTACTACAATTCAGGCGCGCTGATCAGCGTCGGCGGCGAAGGTTCCGTCTGGTCGGCTGCGGCCAACGGGACGGCCAGTGTCTATTTGCGCTTCGTCGTGAATGCAGCTCAACCCAACCACTTGATCGGCCGTGTCTACGGTTTTCAGCTGCGTTGCCTCTCGGAATAAACGGGGACGAGAGGCACTCGAATACTGGCGGGCGTCCGACCCACACTATCTTACTTACCAGCTACAAGTTCCGCCTATTCGTCCTCGGCTCGCCTCCCCTGAGCCGCTATGGCGTCGCTGCGCCCGAGGACGGCGATTCCTCGAGGAATCGCGCTATTCGCTCTTAGCCTATAGCAATTCGCCGCCAGCGGGGAGTGCAACGAGCTCCGACGAGTTGCAGCCCGCCGCAGGGGGTGGCGGCGAACTGCGCGACCCTAAAGGGTCGCAAGAGCACGACCAACGGTTCAGCCCAAAGCCAGGCCAATAGTTCACCCCATTCTGTTGGTTTCGGGCTGCGCGCTCCCCGGGTGGGCCGAAGGCCCAGCGCGCAGGCCCGGCGGTTCTATGAACCGCAAAAGCAAAGTCCATTCACCGCTTCCATTTTGCGA
>NZ_CAQIVA010000020.1:0-29139 GCF_948810725.1 uncultured Rikenella sp. | reverse complement strand
TCCCCCAGCGGAGGCCCGCAACTAACGTTGCTCTGGGCCCCGCAGGCTTCGACCCGCTTAACCCGGATTCGAATAACGCAGTTCTTTGTCCCCGTTTATTCCGAGAGGCAACGCAACTGAAAACCGTAGGCGCGGTTGCTCGCGTGGCTGGGATTGAGAGCCTGCGGGTTGAAGTACAAGTACATCCCACCGCTGCCGTGCACCGACGACGAATAGCAAAATCCGACGTTGCCGTAGCCGTCCAGCACGCCTGAAGCTGACCAGCGGTAGCCCGGGGCGGGGCCGCTCGACACTCGAAAGCTAATCGCCTCTACCCCAATGAGCCACCCTACCCCTGCCAAAATTCGAAAATCAGGCTATCTTTGTAGCAGCAAAAACCAAACTACCCGAACCCGAGATGAAAAAACTCCTGATCGCAGCCGCCGCGCTGTGTACCCTCGGACAAGCCGGTGCGCAAAAAACACCCGCCGACTATGTCAACCCCTTTATCGGCACCTCCAACTACGGCACCACCCAACCCGGGCCCGTCGTGCCCCAGGGGATGGTCAGCATGTCGCCCTTCAACACCATTCCGCGGCCCGAACACAAAGTCCACACCGGCGGCTGGTGCTCCACCCCGTACGTGTGGGACAACCGGTGGACGATCGGTTTCACGAACGTCAACCTCAGCGGCGTGGGGTGTCCCGACCTCGGGTCGCTCATTCTGATGCCGACGACCGGGAAGCTGGAGGTCGACTTCCAGAAATACGCCTCGCCCCTCGCCGAACAAACCGCTAAAGCAGGCTACTACTCCGCAAAAGTGGAGGCCTACGACGTGCTCGCCGAGATGACCACCACGCTGCGCTCGTCGCGGTCGCGGTACACCTTCCCCGCCGGCGAGTCGCACATCCTCTTCAACATCGGACAGGGGCTCACCACCGAATCGGGCGGCTATGCCCGGATCGTGTCGGACTCCGAAATCGAAGGGTTCAAAATCATGGGTGACTTCTGCTACGGCGTGCCGCAGTCGGTCATTCCGGTCTACTTCGTCGTGCGGACGAACAAACCCGCCGAAAGCGTCCGGTACTGGAAACGGCAGCCCGACTTCTCGCAGAGTGCCATCAAGGATTGGAGCAGCACCAGCGGACGATATAAAATCTACGACCGGTTCAAACAACCGATTGCGGGGGACGACATCGGCGTGGCATTCGACTACTCCACCACCGACGGCGAAGTGATCGAAGTTTCCGTCGGGGTTTCTTACGTCAGCATCGAGAACGCCCGCGAGAACCTCGACCGGGAGCAGCGGGGGAAGAACTTCGACGCTATTTATGCCGATGCGGTGGCGGCGTGGAACAACGTATTGGGCGTGGTCAGCCTCGACGGCGGGACGGAAGACCAGAAAACCCAGTTCTACACCGGCCTGTACCACAATTGGATACACCCGTTTGTGCTTCAGGATGCCAACGGCGACTATCCGGAGATGGAGAGCGGCCGCATCCGGCGGATGCCGGAGGGGGCGAACCGGCTGACGATGTTCAGCGGATGGGACGTCTATCGGCTGACGCCCTTCATGGGAGCCTTCTTCTTCCCGCAGCGGCAGAACGATATGGCGCGGAGCATGATGCAGATGTACCGCGAGGCGGGCAACCTGCCGAAATTCGAGATCGCGGGCAAGGAGTTCATGGTGATGGAGGGCGACGCGGCGCTGCCGTATATGACGGCCTGCTGGTTCCTGGGGCTCACCAAGGGGATCGACACGGAGACGCTCTATCAGGCGATGCTCAAGAACGCGACCGCTCCGGCCGCTGAGAACCGCATCCGCGGCGATCAGTCTTTCTACGCGGAAAACCACTATATCCCGCTGCGTTCACGGTTCGACAACTCGGTGTCGCAGGCGATCGAATACTACGTAGCGGACTGGAGCCTCGGCCAGATGGCGCGGGCGCTGGGCCGGACGGCAGACTACCACATACTGAACGCCCGTGCCATGGGCTACCGCAAATACTTCGACAAGAGTTACGGCCTGTTGCGGCCGGTGCTGCCGGACGGGACGTTCATGCCGGGCTTCGACCCGCGCGAGGGCGAGAATTTCAAACCGGTGAACGGGTTCCATGAGGGGAGTTCGTGGAATTACTCGTTCGGCATCCCGTACGACATTCCGGGGCTCATCAAGCTCTACGGCTCGCCGCGGCGGTTCGTCGATTCGCTGAGCGCCTGCTTCGACCGGGGCTACTTCGACATGGGCAACGAACCGGACATGGGCTATCCGTACTACTTCTCGTATGTCAAGGGTTCGGAGTGGAAGACGCAGTACTATGTGAACCAATGCCTGGAACGCTACTTCGGCAACCGGCCGGGCGGGCTGCCGGGCAACGACGATGCGGGGACGATGAGCGCCTGGCAGAACCTCTCGATGATGGGAATCTACCCGGCGTGTCCAGCCAAGGCTGAATATATCATTACCACACCGACGTTCGACAAGGTCACGATCCGGCTCGACCCGAAATATTACACGCAGAAGGAGCTGGTGATCGAGGCGGTGAACCGCACGCCGGAGAACATCTACATCGAAAAAATCGAGTTGGGGGGTAAACCTTTCCGGAGTTACTTCATCTCACATAAGGCTTTGACGGAGGCGGGCCGGCTGACGATCTACTGCACGGACAAGCCGCGCAAGTAGCCGGGCTGCTTTGGGGGGATTTTTTTGGAGGGCGTTCCTGCGGGTTTTCGGATGCCGCTCGTCCCCGTTTATTCCGAGAGGCAACGCAACTGAAAACCGTGGCCGCGAGTGTGCGCGGTGCTATAGTAGAGGTACTGCGCCCGGAACGTCAAGTCCAGGCCGTGAATGCCGCCTGTGGCGGAAGACCAGCTGTATCCGTCGTGGCCGACGTCGTGCAGCACTCCCAACTCTCCATAGCCTGAGTCGCGGAAGCCCGGGGCCACAGGGCGTTTTACGGACTAACGCTGTTGTTTTGCTTTTGCTTTGGGGTAAATCCTGTCGGTTTTCGAGTGCCGAGCGGCACCACCCCGGGCTACCGCCATCGGGGGACGGGTATAGTGGACGGTGACGGCAACTATGGGTACAGTTGGTCGTCTGCGGGCAGCGGTATCGATGGCATGCGTTTGTGGTTCCACTCGCAGGGTCTCAATCCCAGCTATGTAAGCAACCGTGCCACCGGTTATCAGTTGCGTTGCCTCTCGGAATAAACGGGGCGTGAGCCCGCGGTGGACAAGGGGCAGCCTCTACCCGCCCGGTACGGCCCGAACAACGAACTTTTAACTAACACAACCAATACCAACCGAAAAACTCGTATGAAAAAAATCCTCCTGAGCACGGCTCTCGGCCTGCTCGCCGCAGGCGCCTTTGCCGACGAGGCCGTGAAAGTCACCTACGCCACCCCCGGACGCGGCAACCGCGCTTCGGTCATGCGCGTCGTTCTGACCATCGACGGCGACCAGTGCCGCACCGGCTATGAACTCGACACCGCCCTGCTGATGCAGAATCCCGAATGGAACGAACGCATCAAAGCCAACAAAAACAAAGGCGAACGCCGACGCGGAGTCACCGAAACCCAATACATCGACTACGGAACCGGCAAATACTACGGCGTCGCAGAGATGCCCGACGGCGAGATGATCGCCACCGAACAGTCCTTCGTGCTCGACTCCACCCTCAAGATCGAACCCAGCGATACGGTCATCTGCGGCTACCCCTGTAAAGTCGCCACGGCCATCATCCGCTCCAACACCGTCAAATACTGGTTCACCGACCAGGCCGGCGTGCGGGGCACCGCACAATCGGCGGCACATCTGCCCAACGGCCTTGTCCTGATGACCTCGCGGAACGGACACATCGGACTCCGCGCCCAGTCCGTCGAGAAGATTCCGTCGACCGGCGGCCCGATCATCCCGGCGTTCGACACCTTGGTGGACGCCTCAATGTACCGCTACCGCATCAACAACGCCGACGTGATCACCATCCCCGTCTTCCGGAACGAATACATCGGAATCACGAAATCCGACGCCCCGAAAAGCGTCGATTCGCTGCTCGCCGACGTCGTCTACCGCGTCAGCGGCGGGACGATCATCCTGAAAAAGGTCAAACTGCCCGAATCGGCCAAAGGGCGCGACATCTTCGTGCAGGTGGTTCAGAAGGCTGACAAGGATGCCTACGACCGCACCGGATCGGCCTTCGTCATTCCGGTCGGCAAAGAACAGTCGTTCCTCGACGCGCTGGTGAAAGGGATCGACAGCGTGCCCGCCTTCGTCTCGAACAGCGGCAAATCCTATCCCGGGATCATCGCGACCGACACCTACGACACGCCGGTCGAAATGCTCCGCTTCTTCACCCCGTTCGGCGTGGGAGGCTACAACCGGGGGATCAGCGTGCCGGGACAGGTGTGGGCCGACTCAGTGATCTACCATCAGGACGTCACCCACCTCGCCCCGCTGCTCGAAGGCGAAGCCTGGATCGGCGCCTACATCGGCAACTGGGCCGAAAAGGGGCACAAACTCTCGCTCACCCTCAAATACCACCCGCAGGGCGGCGAAGAGGGGCGGCGGATCGTGGTGCCGGTCTTCAACTCGCTGAACCTGATGGAACAGGGCGGCCAGGGATATCCCGATTTTCTGGGGAGCGACTCGCTGCGCGTGACGATCGACGTGCCGGAAAACATCCGCGGCGCACAGCTCGTCTACCTCACCACCGGACACGGCGGCTGGGGCGGCGGCGACGAGTTCAACCAGAAGGAGAACACGGTCTGGATGGACGGCGAAAAGATCTTCACGTTCATCCCGTGGCGCGAGGACTGCTCGTCGTACCGGCGTCGGAACCCGGCTTCGGGGAACTTCAGCAACGGCCTCTCGTCGAGCGACCTCAGCCGGTCGAACTGGTGCCCGGGGACGGTGACCAATCCGGTCTACATTCCGCTGGGCGACCTGACGAAGGGGAAACACTCGTTCACGATCGCGATTCCGCAGGGCAAGCCGGAGGGATCGAGCTTCAGCTACTGGTGTCTGTCGGGGGCGATCGTCGGCGAGGCGGTCGAACAGCTGCCGGGCGACGAGTTGCAGGCGGCGGATGGCAAAACGCCCAAAAAGGCTCGCAAAGCGAAGTCGAAGAGACGGTAACTTTATACCTACTAAATATAGAGAGGGCGCATATCCGACTTGCGGATATGCGCCCTCTCTATTATAATCATATCACTACCCCACCCGGCCGACGAAAAAGACGGTGGGTTCGCCCTGCATCGTCAGGCAAAACAAATCGGTATTTCCTCCGAGTCGTACCCCCAGCGCCTGAGCCACCTCCTCAGCCGAAGCCGAGAATCCGCGCCGATGGATGTTGGCGCGCCGGATGCTCCGCATCCGCAACAGACGGGCAATCTCTTTCGGTCGATAAGGGTGCCGAAAGGTGATTCGATAGACTTTGCCGACAAAATGTTCCGGAAGTTCCGCAGTAAACAAACAATCCCCCTCCAGACGCCATCCCCCCGGCACGTCGCCCAGATACTGTGCCGCATAAGCCGCCACGGTTCTGGACTTATAAAATCCGACGTCGGGCACCGCCAAAAAACGCTCCTCGCCGGGCGGCAGCGCACCGGTCGAACCGACGGAGTCCGCCGCCACCTGTTCGCGCGCGAAGTCGAACCGTTCCACCCCGCCATGCCGAATGGCGGTCACCCGTCGATACACCTGTGTCCTATCTGCCTCGTCCGAAAAACCGAGCCAGACGAGCACCTCTTTGCACTCGCCATCGACGCTGACGACCTCTACGCCCGCCTCCGGGCCGAACAGGCGGTTCACCTCGTCAACATCGAACAGGGGCGAGAGTTTCAGCACGATCCGCCGCGCCGCACGCCGCAACACCGGCAAGAGTGTCAAGACGTTCGGCGAGCTCTCCTCCAGCGAGTAGACGCGCCGTCCGTCGCCGCTCTTCCGCGACGGGTCGATATAGACGAGATCGACGGTCTGTCCCGCATGGGTGTCAGCCGTCCACTGTTCCAAAAATGCTTCAGCCGTACAATTCCGTACCTCGACGTTCCCCACGCCCAACAAACCGAGGTTCCACCGGGCGATCTCGGCCCGCAACGGATCACTTTCGACTGCGATCACCCGCTCGAAAACCCCACCCAAGGCCCGCGCATCCACGCCCAGTCCGCAGGTCAAATCCACGGCCAGCCGCCGTTCATGAGGGGCCAAAAGAGTGCGCAGGGTTTCCGCCTTCATCCCCGCCGCCGCTTCGCTGCTGGACTGCTCGTAGGCGACCTGCGGCACGATGCACCGCGCGGCATAATACGAGGGGAGTTTACTCCGACACTTCTGCAACATCCGTATCTGACGCGTGACGGCCGGGTTGCGCAGCGCGAAAGCCAGCCGCTCCGGATCGCTCTCCAGATAGCGTTCGACGAGCTGTCGGGCTTCGTCGGCGAGGAGTATGTCGAGGTCGTGTCGTTCCAATGGAGGGTCGATTCCGACTATTGTCGTTCCTTGATCCACTCGCGGGCATTGACGAAGGCTTCGATCCACGGCGTAATCTCATCCTCCGACCGCGGCGCCACGTTCGGATAATAGCCCCAGTTCCACGGCCGCAAGGCCCGCTCCAGGTGCGGCATCATCGCCAGGTGCCGCCCGTCCGCCGAACAGATCGCTGCGGCGTTGTAATCGCTGCCGTTCGGATTTCCCGGGTATTCCGAATAGAGGTATTTCATCGGAATGTGGTAATGCTCTTCGGCATACGGCAGGTGGAATTTCCCCTCGCCGTGCGCCACCCAGGTGCCCAAGATCGAATTTTCGAGCGACCGCAGCATCACGCTGGGCGACGGCTGAATCGTAACCCCCAGGAACCTCGACTCGAATTTGTGCGAGTCGTTGTGCAGCATCTTCGGCCGTTCTTCGTCCGTCTTCGGCGCGATGAGCCCCAGTTCGACCATCAGCTGGCAGCCGTTGCAGATCCCGATCGACAGGGTATCCTGCCGGGCGTAGAAGCGATCCAAGGCCTCCTTGGCTTTCGGATTGTAGAGGAAGGCCCCGGCCCAACCCTTGGCAGACCCCAGCACGTCGGAGTTGGAGAACCCGCCGACGAAAGCGATCAGATTGACCTCCTCCAAGGTCTCGCGCCCCGAAATGAGGTCGGTCATATGCACGTCCTTGACGTCGAATCCCGCCAGGTGCATCGCCCACGCGGTCTCGCGGTCGCACTGGCACCCCTTTTCGCGGATAATCGCAGCCTTGATGCCGGTTTTCGTTTTGCGTTTCGGGTCGATGCCGTACTGCGACAATTTGCCGCTGAAATGAGCCGGAAAGTCGTAGTACAACGGCTGTTTCTTATAGTTCTCGTACCGTTCCAGCGCCAGCTGCGGCGTGCTCTGGTTGCAATCCAAGAGGTACGAAGTCCGATACCACACATCCCGCATTTTGTCGATATCCAGCTGGAGCCGCTCGCAGCACCCGTGCCGCAGCGAGAATTTCCGCTCGCCGAGCACCTCGGCGATCCGCACCCCGGCCACGCCCATCCGGTCGAGCGATGCCAACACCGCCTCGACCCGTTCCGACGCCACCTGAAGCACCACGGCCGGTTTTTCGCTGAACAGCAACTTCACCAGATCGTCGTTCCGCAGCGGGTTCAAGTCCACCGCCAACCCGGCCCGATTCCCGCCGAACGCCATTTCGAGCAACGTCGTAATCAAGCCGCCGCCCGACACGTCATGCCCCGCCAGCACATCGCCCCGTCCGATCAGCTCCTGCACGCCGTTGAACGCCCGCGCAAAGTACCCCGCATCTCTGACCGTCGGCACGTCGGCCGACGTGCCCACAGCCCCCACCACCTGTGCCAGCGCACTCCCGCCCAATAGGAAATCCTCGCCGCCCGTCATATCCACATAGACCAGCGCACTCCGATCGCAATATTCCTCATCCACCGCCGCCCGCACGCACTTCTTCACGTCCGAAACCTCGCCCGCCGAAGTAATGATCACCGTCCCCGGCGCCATCACGGCCTGTCCGTCCGGATACTTCTGGGTCATCGACAAGGAGTCTTTCCCCGTCGGAATGTTGATTCTCAAAGCCAACGCAAAATCGCTGGCCGCCTCAACCGCCCGGTAAAGTCTGGAGTCTTCCCCCTCGTTTTTACACGGCCACATCCAGTTGGCGCTCAAAGATATAGACTCCAGCCCTCCCCTGATCGGCGCAAAAACGATATTGGTCAACGCCTCCGCCATCGCCAGCACCGAGCCTTTGGCCGGATCGGCCATCGCCGCCGCCGGAGCATGCCCCAGAGCCGTCGCGATCCCCGCCGTCCCCTGATAGTCGAGCGCAATCACCGCACAGTCATTGAGCGGCAACTGGAGCGTCCCCGCGGTCTGCTGCATCGCCACGCGCCCCGTCACCGAACGGTCCACCTTATTGGTCAGCCAGTCCTTACAAGCCACCCCTTCGAGCTGCAACACATCCGTAAGGTAATCCCCGACCCTATCGACGTCGTACTCCGGCGCACGGTAGGCCTCGACAACCGTATGGTCGGTCATCACCGTCCGCGGCGCCTCGCCGAACATGGCGCTCAGCTGCAAGTCGATCGGTTTATCGCCCGTCCGGTTGTCCACGAAGGTGAACTGCATGTCCCCGGTGGTCTCCCCGATGACGTACATCGGCGACCGCTCGCGCTCGGCAATGGCCCGCAGTTTGTCGATGTGTTTCTCGTCCATCACCAGGCCCATCCGCTCCTGCGACTCGTTCCCGACGATCTCCTTGTCTGACAAGGTCGGATCACCGACCGGCAGCCGGTCGATATCGATCCGCCCCCCCGTCGCCTCGACCAGCTCCGACAGGCAATTGAGGTGTCCCCCCGCTCCGTGGTCGTGAATCGAGATGATCGGGTTGTCGTGCTCCTCGCTCAACGCCCGAATGGCGTTGTATGCCCGCCGCTGCATCTCCGGATTCGACCGCTGGATGGCATTGAGCTCAATGGCATTGGCATATTCGCCCGTCGCCACGCTCGAAACGGCGCCGCCGCCCATCCCGATCCGATAATTATCCCCGCCCAAAAGCACAACCTTATCCCCTTTTGTCGGCTCGTCTTTGAGCGAGTCGACTTTCTTCCCGTAGCCGATCCCTCCGGCGAGCATGATCACCTTGTCGAACCCATACGTCTTCCCATTTTCAGCATGTTCGAAAGTGTAAACCGACCCGGTGATCAACGGCTGCCCGAACTTGTTCCCGAAGTCCGAAGCGCCGTTCGAAGCCTTGATAAGGATATCCTCCGGAGTCTGATAGAGCCACGACCGTGCCGGAATCCCCCGTTCCCAGTTTCTGCCCCCGTCTAATCTGGGATACGCGGTCATATAGCAAGCCGTCCCGGCCATCGGAAAGGCCCCTTTCCCCCCTGCGATCCGGTCGCGAATCTCGCCGCCCGTCCCCGTAGCAGCGCCGTTGAACGGCTCGACGGTGGTCGGAAAGTTATGGGTCTCGGCTTTGATCGAAATCACGCTCTCGAAATCTTCGGTCTCGAAATAGTCCGGCCCCTCATGGGATGCCGGCGCGAACTGTTCGACCACAGCCCCCTGCAAAAACGCGCAGTTGTCCTTATACGCACTCACCACCCGCCCCGGATTCGTGGTGGTGGTCTTCTTGATGAGCTTGAAGAGCGTCTCCGGCTTCTCCTCGCCGTCGATGACGAACTGTCCGTTGAAAATCTTGTGCCGGCAGTGTTCCGAGTTGACCTGCGAGAAGCCGAACACCTCACTGTCGGTCAGCGGTCGCCCGATCCGCACCGCCAAATCCTTGAGGTACTGTATTTCATCCGGGTTCAACGCCAGGCCCTGTTCCCGGTTGTAAGCCTCGATGTCCTCGATGTGGACGATCGGTTCGGGCTGCTTGTCGATGGTGAAGACGTCGCCGTCGAGCGTCCGGTACATCCGGTAGAGCATCTTGTCATAAGGTGCCGCCTCGCTGTCGACCATCCGGAACTCTTCAATCCGCACGATCCCGTCGATGCCCATGTTCTGGGTAATCTCGACGGCGTTGGTGCTCCACGGGGTGATCATCTCGCGCCGGGGGCCGACGAAGATGCCGCTCACCGATGAAACGTCGAGCCACTCGGCGTCGCCGAAGAGCCAGCACAGTTTGTCGATCGCCGACCGGTCGAGCGCCGCGGCGGTCTGTACCGCAAAAAGGGTGTCGTCTTTACGGAAGAGTTGTATCATGGGATGGTGTATGGTTTTCGAACTTCAAATATACGTTTTTCCGGGCGGAATTCCGCCCGTTTCCGGCTGTTTTTCAAAGCGGCGGCCGCGCTACCTGACCCGCAGCCGCTGCCCCAGCCGAAGCGTGCTGTTGCGGTCGATGCCGTTGAGCTGGCAGATCCGGGCGATCGTCGTTCCGTATTTCGGCGCGATGCGGCCCAGAATGTCCCCCTTTTTAACGATGTGGTACACCGGCGCCCCCGAAGCCTGTTTGGGCTGCGCGGCGCGGATCATCGTCGAGTCGTCGGCTTCGGCCAGCAAGGTGTTGGCCAAGTCCGGTTCGTCGTCCTCTTCGAGCATCTCGGAGGCGCGCGAATGGATGCTGAAGTAGTCGCGGTTCAGGGCGAAGGTCTGGTAGCGGAGCATCCCGTTCTCGAAATCGAAGAGGAACTCCGGGTCGAAGCTCTGGTCGCAGTAGCGGGTTTCGAAATGGAGGTGGGGCCCGAAAGCGCGCCCCGTCTGCCCCACGTAGCCGATCACCTGTCCCGTCTTGACGTAGTCTCCCACCCGGACGTTGCACTTCATGAGGTGCGAGTGCCAGGTCTCCAGCCCGTTGGGATGGCGGATAATGACCAGATTCCCGTACCCGCCGGTGTTGTATTTGGCGTACCGGACTTTGCCGTCGAACGCGGCCAGTACCGGTTCGCCCGGCTTCATCGGAATATCGACGCCGTGGTGATTCCTCCTGCGCCGCGGCCCGTACTTCGAGAGGACTTTGCCCTGCACCGGACAGCAGAACTGGCCGAGGCTGTCGATCATGCGCAGGTCGACGGTCGCCGGCAGCTCGCCGAGCTCGATGTTGCGATAGGAGAAGACCGAGGCGGTGTCCCAGTGTTCGCGGAAAACGGACAGGTTGTCGAGCCGCCGCAGCTCCGACCGGTAGTACTCCCAGGTGTTATTGCTGAAAATGATGACTTTGGTCTCGGGATCGGCCGTCGGGATGGTGTCCATCGGCCGCCGAGGGAGCTCTTCGAGCCGGGGCGTCGCAGGCGTTCCGCCGCGCCGCTGGGCCGAAGCCTCCTCCGGGGCGACGAAAAGGATCAGACCGAATACGAAACCGGCGACCAGCAGCGATCGATAGGCAAAGGTGCGAAAATACATAGGTATAATCATATAATAATAGGTGTATGCGGGAACCGGTTATTGCAAACGCCCCTCCCTCAGGAATTCGGCCAGCCGGTCGAACGGGACTTCGGTCTGCTCGCCCGTGGCGAGGTGTTTGACGGTGGCCCGCCGGGCCGCGGCCTCGTTCTCGCCGACGAAGACGAGATACGGAATCCCCCGCTTCTCGGCATACTCGAACTGTTTTTTGATCTTCGCCGGTTCGGGATAGAGCTCCACGGCGACCCCTCCGTCGCGCCGCACGCCGTCCATCAGGCGCAACGCCTCGCGGGCCTCCTCGGCGCCGAAGTGGACGAAGAGGGCGCGGACGCTCTCGGCGGTCTCGGCAGGAAAGAGGTCGAGCCCCAGCAGGACGTCGTAAATCCGGTCGGCGCCGAAGCTGATCCCGACGCCCGAGGTGTCGGGCATACCGAAAATGCCGGTCAGGTCGTCATACCGCCCCCCGCCGCAGATGCTCCCCATGGGAAAGTCCAAGGCTTTGACCTCGAAAATCGCGCCGGTGTAATAGTTGAGCCCCCGAGCCAACGAGAGGTCGAGTTCGACAGGCAGTTCCACCCCGAGCGCCTCCACATAGTCGAGCACGGTGGTCACCTCTTCGATTCCGAGCCGGCCGGTGGCGGAACGGTCGCCGATAATGGCGGTAATGGCTGCCAGTTTCTCGCGATTCGTCCCCGAGAGCTCCAGAATGGGCCGCAGCGCGGCAATCGCCTCCGCCTCGAGCCCACGTTCGGCGAGCTCTTCGTTCACGGCGTCGATGCCGATCTTGTCGAGTTTGTCGATCGCGACGGTGATATCCATCATCTTATCGGCATGGCCGATGGTCTCGGCAATGCCGTAGAGTATCTTGCGGTTGTTGAGTTTCAGCACGACCCGGATGCCCAAGGCGTCGAAAACGTCGCGCACGATCCGAATCAACTCGACTTCGTTGAGCAGCGAGTCCGACCCGACGACATCGACGTCGCACTGGTAGAACTCCCGGTAACGGCCTTTCTGGGGCCGGTCGGCGCGCCAGACGGGCTGTATCTGGTAACGTTTGAATGGAAAGACGATCTCGTTGCGGTGCTGCACGACGTAGCGCGCAAAAGGCACGGTGAGGTCGTACCGCAGCCCTTTCTCGCAAATTTTCGTCCCCAGTGCCGCCGGGTTGTCGCTCTCGCCGGCGGCCAGCAGCTCCTCGCCCTCGATCCCCTTGAGGAAGTTGCCGGAGTTCAGCACTTTGAAGAGGAGTTTGTCGCCTTCGTCGCCGTACTTGCCGAGCAGGGTGGAGAGGTTCTCCATGCTGGGGGTTTCGAGGGGCTGGAAGCCGTAGCGCCGGAAGATGCTTTTAATGGTGTCGAAGAGGTAGTTGCGCCGGGCGGTCTCGACGGGCGAGAAGTCGCGGGTGCCTTTGGGTATGGATGGTTTCTGTATGGCCATGATCGATCTGTATTTCCTTTTTCGGCAACAGGGTGCAGCCTGCGCAGAGGGTGTTTTACCGGTGGCGGAAGCGGCTGGGTCGGCCCATTGTCTCGGTTCTTTTTTGGTAGGACGCCTCCTTAGGCGAGCAGGCTTTTTCTCGCTTTTTCAGTCGCCCGCGGCAATTCTTGCCGAATGTGGCTCACCGCCAATCGGCAGAATATGCCTTTTTGGGCGGGCGGGCGACGGATTTCACGCGCAGTTCTTTGTTCGCGCGCCTGGGGAAATCTTGTCAAAACGCGCAAGCGCATTTTGACGATTTCCCTCCTAAGGCGTGGCGCGCGAGCAGTTGAAAAGTAACAACGGTTGTATATGTCCGCGCGCTGACGAAAATCTTATTCAAAGCGCAAGACGCTTTGAATGATTTCCTTCTTCAGCGATCGCGCGCGGGAGAGCTTTGTCCAGCCTAAAACTGCGCTCAGGCCGCGCGGGCCCCACGTCCCGTGGACGGGAAATGCTTACGCATTTCCACTGGCAGCCTCTACCCCCGTTCTTTGTCCGCGCGCCTGGGGAAATCTTGTCAAAACGCGCCAGCGCATTTTGACAAGATTTCCCTCTTTAGGCGGGGCGCGCGATTTGGTTCGAGGGTACTGTTCCTTTTGTGAACAAAAGGAACCGAAAAAACTTTAGACGGATGCTGACGCATCCTCAAACTGCCGACGGCCCAATCCTTCGTCCGCGCGCCGCACAAAGATACGAAGATAATAACAATTTACAGATGCTCCGCGCAAGAGTCCGAAACGCTCCTTTTTCCTAACTTTGCGTTCGAAAAGATCCGGAACTACACAATGACTATCGACTTGATCCTCGTCGGAAAAACGACCGGCCAATGGCTGGAAAACGGCATAGAGGAGTATGTCGGCCGGCTGAAGCATTACGTGCGCTTCGGCCTCGTCGTCATACCCGAACTCAAAAACGCCCGCCACCTCCGCGAAGAACAGATCAAAACGACCGAAGGCGAACTGATCCTCGCTCGCATCGCCGCCGGAGACCACGTCATCCTACTCGACGAACGGGGCACGCTGCCCGACGGATCGGTGGAGTTCGCCGACCGGCTCCAGGGCCTCATGAACCGCGGCGTGCGGCGGCTGGTCTTCGTCGTCGGCGGAGCTTACGGCTTCTCGGAGGCGGTCTACGCCCGGGCCGACCAGCGGCTCTCGCTGTCGAGGCTCACCTTCTCGCACCAGATGGTGCGGCTGATCTTCATCGAACAACTCTACCGCGCCTTCACCATCCTCGGCGGAGAGCCCTACCACCACCGATAAATCCGCGTCGTCGACGCACCCCCCCCGATTCACAGCATCCGATCCTATGCGATTCTCCCGACACAACTTCACCAATCCCATCCGAGGGCTGGGGCTGCGGCTGCGAGCCCGGGCAATCCCCTACCTGCTGCCCGCCACCATCGCCCTCTTCGCCGTCAACATCTACTACATCGCCTTCCGCGTGGGCCGCGACGTCGATCCCGGGCTGAGGCACATCCGGACGGCCATCACCCGCATCGAACGCGAAACCGACCGCGTGGCCCGCAACTGGCTCGAAGCCGAGGACGACAGCCTCTACATCGAGAGGCTCTGGCGCGGCGACATCCCTCCCGGATGGAGCGAACAAGGGGTCTCGATGCTGCTCTTCCGCGACACGACGATGGTCTACTGGTCGAACTTCCCGTACCAGGTCAACATGAACGACTTCTGGCTGACCCCGTCGCATTCGATCCGGAAGATCGGGCCGCGCCACGGGCTCATCCTCGTGCGGGCCCGCGGCAACCGATCGGCCGTGGTGACGATCAACCTCTACAACGAAGAGACCGGACTCTTCAACCCCTATATCTTCCGCGAACAGCGCATCGAGCTGCTGCCCACCTCCGACGGCCCCCACGCCCGGCAGATCGGAGCCACGCGCATCGAAACCGACAACTGCGCCTTCTACCTCAAAGCCAAACCGCGCAAAGAGGTGCCCGGCGGAGCGGCCTTCTGCGGCTGGGCGGCGATCCTGCTGCTGTGCCTCTACCTCAAGAACCTGATCCGCACCCGCACGCGACGACACAACGCATTGCGCCATGCGGCCCTCTTTTTCATCGTCCTCGCGCTGCTGCGCGTCGGGCTCCACTACGTCGGCATTCCGAACGCCAACGGATCGCTGTTCGCCAAAGTATACGGCGCCAACAATGTCATCCTGGGGTCGCTCGGCGACCTCTTCCTCACGTTCGGCATGGGATTCGTCTACGTCGCGTTCCTGTTCAACATCCGGGCGAAACTGGCCTGGGACTGCCGGCAGCGCCCGGAACGGATCCGACAGATCGTTCTGGGGCTCTATTGCCTGCTCACGGCGGTCGTCGTCTCCGTCTTCCACTACGCGCTGATCCTCTCGATCTACACGCCGCGCATCAATGTCCAGATATACGACATCTTCGACCTGTCGTACAACAGCGTGATCTTCTACCTGCTGTTCGTGCTCTTCGTCGGCATCCGGTTCCTGATGGTGCGGGTGCGGCACACGCTCTTCGCGACCCGGCGCCTGTGGCAGCGCACCCTGTTCACCGGCGGGCTGATCGTCCTGCTGCTGGCCCCGGTCGAGTCGCAAATCCGATACACGGGCTACATCCTGCTGCTGTTCTACCTCACGATGGCACTCGTAGGCTACTCCCAGATCAAGTACCGCTACCTGGGCCCGTTCCTGCTCTCGCTGGCGATCTACAGCGCCTACTTCACCTTCTTCGCCACGCTGGAGGACACGGCGGCGCAGACCAATGCCCAACGGCTCTATGCCCGCATCCTCGCCACCTCGCCGCAAGACCGGATCATCCAGCAGGACGAAGAGGTGCCCGAGGGAGAACTGACGCCCGACATCCGGTTCCAACACTTCACCTACGTCCGGGTGACGGACGGTCGCATCCACTTCAAACACGGCAACGACAACGACTATCAGGCCCTGTTGGCCGCCGTGCCGAGCGGACACGACACGATTCTCTACGCCAACGGAGATGCCCACTACCTGTTCAACTACGACGAACCGGGGGCGCGCCACGGCCTGCTGATCGTCTCGCGCCGCGACAGCACGCTGCTGGACGTGGCGGCGCTGTACGCCTACACGTTCCTGATCCTGTTCGTGCTGTGCGGTCTGCTGCTCGAACTGACCGGATATACGTTCGACATCCAGCGGTTCAGCAGCCGAATGACTTTCAAGATCCGAACGGTGGTGATCGGCGTGGTGCTCTTCGCCATGGTGGCCGTCACGACCGTCATCATCCGCCACACGATGGCTCAATTCAAGGGTGACAACCGGCGGGTGGTGAACACCACGATCCAGCGGCTGGCGACCGACCTGTCGCTCTACCTGGCCCACCAGCCGTTCGACCGCGAAACGGCTGAGCGGTGGCTCGCGACGGAACAGAACAAGGACGAGTTCTCGATCAGCCTGTTCAGTCCGTCCGGGCGGCTGATCGCGTCGTCGGCCTACAACACGATCCACCTGGCCCGGATGCGGAGTCAGGCCTATCGCAGCCTGCACTACCTGAAACGGCCGATGTTCGTGATGGATATCGGGGGTGCGCAGTACACGTCGGCTTTCGTCCCGATCATCGTGGAGGGCGACTTGAAAGGCTACCTGAACCTCCAGTACTACGGGGCGGATGCGAACGGCGGATTCCTGCGCCACGAGCTGTTGGCCGACGTGCTGAACCTGTTCCTGATCATTCTGTGCATCTCGGTGATCCTGTCAGAGTTCCTCTATCGGCTGCTGACCAAGCCGTTCAACCAGCTGCACGAGGCGATGCGGAACATCTCGAAGATGCAGAAAATCGACGCGGCGGGCTCGAGTTCGAGCCGCCAGATCAGCGACGAGGTGGGGTTGCTCGTAGAGCAGTACAACCGGATGATCGACTACCTCGAAGAGAGCTACCGCCAGCTGGCGCGCAGCGAACGCGAGGGGGCCTGGCGCGAAATGGCCCGTCAGGTGGCCCACGAAATCAAAAATCCGCTCACGCCGATGCGGCTCAAAATCCAGATGCTGCAACGGACGCTGCGCCAACAGGAGGTGGAGACGGAGCTGAACCGCAAGGTACAGGAGACGCTCGCGCTGCTGCTGGATCAGATCGACCTGCTGACGAAGATCGCGAGCGAGTTTTCGGACTTCGCCAAGATGGGCGAAGGGCATCCGACGCAGATCGATCTACGGGTCTTGTTGCAGAACGTGGCGAACCTCTACGCGGATCACGAAGAGATCGAGCTGCAACTGGACTTGGGGGCGAACGAGGGGCCGGTATGGGTGACGGCAGACGCGGATCACCTGACGCGGGTCTTCGTGAACATCTGCCAGAATGCGGTGCAGGCGGTGGGCGACCGTCCGAACGGACGGATCGAGATCGGGTTGCACGTCTCGGAGGGTCGGGCGCGTGTGCGGATCAGCGACAACGGAACGGGCATCCCGGAGGAGATTCAGGCGAAGATTTTCGTGCCGAACTTCACGACGAAGAGCAGCGGCAGCGGTCTCGGCCTTCCTATCTCGCGCAAGATCATCGAGTTGCTGGAGGGCAGCATCGGGTTCGAGAGCGTGGTGGGCGAGGGAACGACGTTTGTGGTCGATTTGCCGATCGACGAGGCGGAGCATCCTGCGGGGGCATAGGTGTTTTTGGATGGCTTCTCGCCCCAAAGGGTCTTTTGACAAATGAGATAGAGGAGATCATTGGAGGTAGAGGTGGGTGTTGGGGGTAAGGTGGCCGTTATTTGGGGTAGAGGCTGCCATTGGGGGTGAAGCGGGCCGTTACTTGGGGGTAGAGGCTGCCAGTAAAACGCCCTGTGGGCGCGCCCCGGGCAACCGCTTCCACGGCGAGGGGACACCGGCCAGTGTCGGCAGCAGCGGGTACGGCTGGTTGGCGACGTCTTTCAATTCGGGCGACCACTACCGGGGGATGTACTTGAATTTCTATACGACAGCTCTCTATCCGATCAACGCGGACGCACGTGCTTACGGTTTTCAGTTGCGTTGCCTCTCGGAATAAACGGGCAGGAGGCTCTCGACGGAACCGATTGGGGACTTAGAACCCGGGCTTGGGCCTATTTTCTTTCAGATTTTGCAATTCGAGCGCCGCTCGGCCCCGCCCCGGGCTACCGCCACCGGGATACGGGCTTTCAAGGCAATATCGGCTACTGTGGTTCCAGCAGATCCTCCTCTACGGCCAACGGTACGGACGACGCACGGCTGGATTTCAGCGTAGCCTGGCTCTATCCCGGTTACGCGAGTGGCCGCGCTTACGGTCTTCAGTTGCGGTGCCTCTCGGAATAAACGGGCAGGAGAGCTTTCGACAGAACCGATTGGGGACTTAGAACCCGGGCTTGGGCACGGCTGTTCTATTCAGATTTTGCGAGTCACGCAGCCCGCCCCGGGCTACCGCGACGACTCTTCGGGCGTGCTGGACGACATCGGCAACGGCGGGTACAGCTGGGGTTCCACGGTCAGCGATATCTACGGGCAGTTCTTGTGGTTCTACACACGGACTCTCAACCCGAGTCGAGCGCATTATCGCGGTCACGGTTTCCAGTTGCGTTGCCTCTCGGAATAAACGGCGCCGGCGGTTCGAAGAACCGCACTATTCGTTCTTGGTTTAAGCGGGTCGAAGCCTGCGGGGCCTAAAACGAGCATAGCGAGTTGCGGGCCTCCGCGGCGGGAGGCTTCGGCCCGCACGACCCTAAAGGGTCGCAAAAGCACTATTTTTTCAGCCGGGTTCGTCCTCGGCGCGCCCCCCTCGCGCCGCTAAAGCGTCGCCCTTGCCGAGGACGGCGATTCCTCTTGGAATCGCGCTATTCGCTCGCAGCCTATAGCAGCTCGCCTCTAGCGGCGGACTGCGCGACCCAAAGGGTCGCAAGAGCTCAGCCTAACTCACCGCCCCAATTCTGTCGGGTTCGGGCTGCGCGCTCCGGGGGTGGGCCGAACGGCCCAGCGCGCAGGCCCGGCGGTTCTACGAACCGCAATAGCACGACCAACAATTCGGCCCAACCCACAGCCCCCTGCTCGGCCCAGCGCGGCGCGAAAACCGTAATCGGTTTTCGCGCCTGAAGAACAAGCACAGCCCAACTCACCGCCCGATTCTCTGCCCCGTATCCGCCTCACTGCGGCTCCGCTGTCGCTCCGCCGCGTTTTCGCGCGCCTTACGCGATTCATTCTATTTCGGCTTGTCGCCGAAATAGTTGAATCGCTTCTTTAGGCGGCGGCGCGCGATCCGGTCATTACCCCGGCTGGTACTGTTCTCTTTGTGAACAAAGACTTTAGACGGATGCTGACGCATCCTCCAGCTGCCGACGGCCCAAATCTTTGTCCGCGCGCTGGCGGAAATCTTATTCAAACGCGCACTACGCGTTTGAAAGATTTCCTTTTCCAGCGATCGCGCACGGGTCGAGCTTTGTCCCGCCTAGAACTGGCCTCAGGCCGGCCGGGTCCCACGGCCCGCGGTGGGCAATTTGCCGCCTCAGTCCAATCCATTACACACACAGACAATAATAATCAACTTCCACACTACACCAAAATACAAAACGCGGCGGGCATACAGCCCGCCGCGTCCGAAAGCTCAGGAAGAGACTAAAAATCCCTGTCCGACACCCCCTACAACCCGCACTTGACAAACTCGATCGCCCGACGCAACAGGTGATCCCGAGACGAACCCATCCCGTGGTTCTTGTCCGGATAGATCGCCATCTCGAACGGCTTGCCCGCCCGAACCAGCCGCTCGATCATCTCATAACTGTTCTGGATGTGCACGTTATCGTCCCCCGTGCCGTGCGCCAGCAGCAACTTGCCCTTCAGCCGGTCGGCGAAAAAGATCGGACTGTTGTCGTCGTACCCCGCCGCATTGTCCTGCGGCAACCCATTGTAGAGCTCCGTGTAGATCGTGTCGTAATACCTCCACGACGTCACCGGCGCCACCGCCACCGCCAGCGCGAAGACATCGTTCCCCTTCAGAATGCCGTTCAGGGCCATGAATCCCCCGAAGCTCCAGCCGTAAATCCCGATCCGCGCCGGATTGACATAAGGCAAACTCCCCAAGTACCGCGCCGCCGCGATCTGATCCTGCACTTCGAGCCCCCCTAGATTCCCGTAGGTGCACTTGCGGAACTCCGCCCCCCGGAAACCCGTTCCGCGGCCGTCCACACACGCCACCAGAATCCCCTCCCGCACCAGCGCCGCCTCCCACGACCACCCCCACTTGTCCGCCACCTGCTGCGACCCCGGACCGCTGTATTGCGTCATCAGCACCGGATAACGCCGCGTGGAGTCGAAATCAGCCGGTTTGAGCAGATAGCCGTTCAGCGTCGTCCCCTCCGGCGTCGTGAAGGTGAAAAACTCTTTTCGCGGCAAGCTATACTCCGACGCCATCCGACGCCGCAACGCCGCGTTGTCCTCCAGCACCCGCACCGCACCTCCGTCCGCCACCCGCCTGAGCGTCACCACCGTCGGCGTCTCGCTGTTCGAAAAATAGTCGATCCAGTACCGGTACCCCGGCCCGAAAACCGCCGTATGTGTCCCCGCCTCGTCCGCCGCCGACAGCCGACACTTTCCCCGACCGTTCAGCCCGACGCTGTAGATCCCCCGTCCGAGCGGCGAATCCTCGGTAGACTGATAATAGACCCTTCCGCGCTTCGCATCGATTCCGTAAAGGGCCGTCACCTCCCATGCCCCCTCCGTAATACGGTTCTGCAACCGCCCCGCCATGTCGTACCGGTAAAGGTGCATCCACCCATCCCGCTCGCTCTTGACCACAAATCCGCGCCCCTCCGGCAGAAAAGTCGCCGTCTCGTTGTCGATCCGTTCGATGTACCGCGGGTCGCGCTCTTCGTACAGCACAGACGTCGCCCCCGTCGTCGCATCGGCCAGCAGGATTCGATAATGATTCTGCAACCGGTTGAGCCAGTGCACCGCCAGCCTCGCTCCGTCCCCGTCGCGCCCCGTCGCCGCCCACTCGATCCGGGGCACGTAGATGTCCGTCGAATCGGCCCCCGACGCGAGGTCGACATCGACGATCGAATCGCCGTCGAACCGGTAGATCCGGATGCCGACCACCGAGTTCATCTCGCCCGCTTTCGGATACTTGAAATTGTAGTTCTCCGGATACAGCCCCCCGCGGAAGGTGTTCATCGAGTATTCGCGCACGCCGCTCTCGTCGAACCGGTAGAAAGCGATGGCGTCCGAGCCCGGCGCCCACTCGTAGGCCCGTGCAAAGCTGTACTCCTCTTCGTAAACCCAGTCGGGAATGCCGTTGATAATGAAGCCCCGCACCCCATCGTGCGTAATCTGCCGCTCGACGAAAGTCCCGTCGGCCGCCGGGGACGAGAGATCGACCACGAAAAGATCGTTGTCGCGCACGAACGCCGCTTGGGTTCCATCCGGCGACAGAGTCGCCTCCTGCTGCTTCCCGCCCACGGACAAAGGCCGCAGGTCGCCCGTCGTGCGGTCATAAACATAGTAATCCGCCCGCGAAGAGTGCCGGTAGATCGGTTCGCGACCCGTGGTCAGCAGCATCTGCCGCCCGTCGCGACCGATCGCGTAGTCGGAAACCTGCGGAAAACCCTCCGGCCGCCGGAACAGCGTATCGACCATCGCCCCGTCGGCATACCGCCACCGCAGCACATCTCCGTTGCGGCTCAGCGTGGTATAGTGTTCGCCGTCTTCCATGGCCCGCAGTCCGTACACGCTCCGTGCCGCCAGTTTTCCTCCGGCGATATCGTCGTAGCCGATCTGCCGCTTCGCCTCCGGAGCCGCCTGCACCCCCGCGCCCATACCGCCGAGTAGGGCGAGGCCTATTATATAACCGTATATCCGTCTCATGCTTCAACCGCTTTAAGGCTCATATCGAGGCTTTTGATCTGATGGGTCAGGGCGCCCACCGATACGTAGTCCACGCCGCACTCGGCATAGTCGCGGAGGTTTTCGAGCGTGATCCCGCCGGAAGACTCGGTCTCGGCACGCCCCGCCACCCGGGCGACCCCCTCACGTGTCTGCTCGATCGTGAAGTTGTCGAACATGATGCGGTCGGCACCGCCCGCGGCGAACACCCGATCGATGTCATCCAACGACCGCACTTCGATCTCGATCTTCAAATCCTTCTGCTTCTCGGCCAGGTATTCGCGTGCGCCCCGGAGCGCGTTTTCAATTCCCCCGGCGAAGTCGATATGGTTGTCTTTCAGGAGAATCATATCGAAAAGCCCGATGCGGTGGTTCTCCCCTCCTCCGATCCGGACGGCCATCTTTTCGAGCATCCGCATCCCGGGGGTGGTCTTCCGCGTGTCGAGCACTTTGGTTTTCAGCCCCCTGAGCCGGTCGGCATAGACGGCGGTCTGGGTGGCCACGCCGCTCATCCGCTGCATGAGGTTGAGAATCACGCGCTCGGCCTGCAACAGGGAGATCAGGTTCCCTTCGACATAAAAGGCGATCTGGCCGGGTTCGACCCGGTCGCCGTCGTTCAGTATCCGCTCGAACGCCACGGTCGGATCGAGCCGCCGGAAGACTCGTTCGGCCACCTCGACGCCGGCCAGCACGCCGGCCTGTTTGATGAGGAGTTTCATCCGCCCGCGCCGGTCGGCGGGGATGGAGCTGAGCGAGGTGTGGTCGCCGTCGCCGATGTCTTCGGCGATGGCCAGCTCGATCAGCCGGTCGACGTAGGGTTCGTAGGCTTTTTCCATGGTGGTGTATCTGTTTCGTATGGTTGTGGTTACTTTCGCGCCTCCATATAGGACTGGAGGATGATGACGGCGCTCACCCGGTCGACGAGTCCTTTGTCTGTGCGCCGCCGGTTCCGGGGGACTCCGCCTTCGATGATGGCGCGCTGGGCGAGCACGGAGGTGAAGCGTTCGTCGTGGAAAACGACGGGTATCCCGGGCAGGGCGCGCCGCAGCTGGCGGACGAAGGGGTCGATGTAGCGCCACGATTCGGATCGCTCGCCGTTCATCTGCCGCGGGTCGCCGACGACGAACATTTCGACGTCGTTTTCGTTCGCATAACGGGTCAGATAGGCGACGGCTTCGTGTGCGGGCACGGTGTCCAGCGGGTTGGCAATCAGCTGCATGGGGTCGGTCGCGGCGATTCCGACGCGTTTCCGTCCGTAGTCTATGGCGATGATCCTGCTCATTTCTTCTCTGCAAAAATAGGGAATTATTCAGTATGTACCCCGCCCCGGGCAACCGCAATGCATCTGCGGGCAAGCCGGTGAACGGCGGGTACTTCGGGTACAGTTGGTCTGCTGCCACGAGCGGCTTTGTCGGCCTGGACTTGGGTTTCTATGCGCAGGGTCTCAAAACCGACCGCTCGGACTACCGGGCTCAAGGTCTTCAGTTGCGTTGCCTCTCGGAATAAACGCGCCCACAGGGCGTTTTACTGCCAGCCTCTAACCCAAGTAACTGGCCGCCTCTACCCTATTTTGAGTTGAATCCTGCGGTTCGAAGAACCGCGCGCGCCGGACGCCTCCCCCTCGGGAGGCCCGCAATGTTCGCATGCTCACTGCGCCCACTCCCGGGCGTCCGACCCCACCGAAACAACAGTCCATTTATCGGCTAAAATATCGAGAGCGGCCTGTCGCCCATCCCCCCGAGGCGCTCCGCGCCTGGGCGACAAGGCCTGCGGTTCGGAGAACCGCAAAAGTATAGCCAATTTGTTTTTGGCCGCAGCCAGCGGAGAACGAAGACGAAGCGGGAGCGGAGTATTTCGGCCCTCCGCATCCGGGGGCTGCGGGCCGACCGTTGTCACGGGGACTTAGCTATTCGCTCTCAGCCCAAAGCTCGTTCCAGTTCTCCGCCCCGTGTCCGCCTCACTGCGGCTCCGCTTTAGCTCCGCCGCGTTTTCGCGCGCCTTGCGCGATTCATTCTGTTTCGGCTCACCACCGAAACAGTTGAATCGCTTCTTAAGGCGGGGCGCGCGGTTGAGCTTTGTCCCGCCTGAAACTGCCCTGCGCGGGCGGCGTCCGGGTGACCCCGGAGGGACGGAGCGATACTGCGTATCGCTTCTTTAAGAGTGGCGCGCGTTTGCCCTACGGGAGGGCCTGCCCTCGGGCCGGGCAGGCCCCACGTCCCGTGGACGGGAAATGCTGCGCATTTCCACTGCCAGCCTCTATCCCCCGTTCTCTGCCCGTGCGCTGGCCGTGTCTGCCAGGATAAATCAACACTCTACAAAAGTATTCGGATTTGCGGCGAACGTTGTAACTTTGTTTCGTCCGCCAAAACTTCGACGCGGCGGCACCTCCCTCTGAAAATGACAGACGGGCAGAGGAACGGACACAGACTCCAGGAGTGGTTGTGCCTAAGGGGTGCAGCCAGCGCGAGTGATAAATTCAGCAGTCCACTGACCAGGCTTCGGGACGGCGACGGATCGCCGACCGAAGCGTTAGTTACAGAGCCCTGCGCTCGCTGAAACCCCTCACCTGCCAAGGGCCGGGCGACGGTGCGCCTCAGGGCCGCGCTCGTGTCGGGCTTCGTTCCCGACCGGGCCGATTCGAGCGACTGCCGGTTCAGGGAGAACCCCGGGCAACCGCGGCAACGGCGAGGGCGCGTTGTGGAACGTCGGCAACAACGGGTACAGCTGGTCGTCCACGTCCTACGATTCGGACGACCACTACCGTGGCATGTACTTGAACTTCAACGCGACGGAACTCAACCCCAGCAACACGACGAACCGGGCCAACGGTCTTCAGTTGCGTTGCCTCTCAGTATTTATCTCTCCTCTGCCCTTTTTTTATCCGGAACCCCGGCAGACGCGCTATTTCGCCGCGCGCTGCTTGATCTCCCGCTTCGTCATCTCGCGCTGCACCAGCTCCGGCGACGAAACCGCCCGATAGGTGCGCCCGTGTTGCAGCCGGATCTCTCCCTGAGCCGTAGCGAACCGGGGATTATAGTATACCCACTCGAACGCCGAGCCGTTTTTCGAATCTCCCTGGCGGAAGCGCGGATTTTCGTCCGGAAAATAGACGGCGATCCGCACCTGATACTCTCCCCCTTTATAATAGGTCCCGGCCCGGGCGATCGGCGTGCCGGGGTAGACCACATCTCCCGGCCGGACGGCGATGCTTCCCTTCTCCAGCACTTCGTACCGGCACAATGTCCCGTCCGGTTGTTCGACCAGCACGTGGTTCGCCCGGCTTCGATAGGTGGCCGCTATGCCTTCGTCGGCCGGCTCCTCGCCGTCGTGCGCCTCGACGACCAGTCCTTTCCGCATGGCGAAGACCGTGTCGCCCGGCGCGAGGCGGAACTCCCAGGCGCTCCACCCCCGCACCGGCTGGCCGTCGAAGTAGCGCTGGTTCAGGTTGAACAACGAAATCGCTCTGACCGCCTCCCCCTTCGCGGTGCTGTACGGCAGGCGATAGACGAAGGCGCTGTCGAGTTTCGGACTGCGGTAGCCCCGGATGTAGCTGTAGGCGTACCGGCACCCCACCGGCCGTTCCGCCTGCACCGGCGCGACGGTCAGCAGCTTCTGGCTGGCGCCTCGCATAACGGTCTTATAGACCGGCGACTGGCGGGTGTTTTCGAGTTCCGAGAATTGCAGCAGGAGCGTATAACTTCCCAGCGTGTGTTTGATGGCGTTGATTTCCAGACTGGTTTCGACCCACCGGGAGTCCACTTCGATATCGGGTCGGGTGTTCTGTGCCGTTGCGCCGGACTGTCCCAGGGCGAGCAGGGCGATGACGAAAAGTGCGTGGCGAGGCATGGCTTTCGGTTTTGATAACAGGTTAAATATACGAGAAAAGTTCCAGTTTTCAAAGGAAAACCGGAACTTTTCATTGATTTTAATCTACATGCGGTTATTTCACCAGCTTGGCGAACAACCCCTTGAGGCTGACCATGTCGTGCACGATCCCCGGCAAATCCTTGATGGCCACGCGTTCCTGCTGCATAGAATCCCGGTGCCGGACGGTCACCGTCCCGTCTTCGGCCGACTGGTGGTCGACGGTCACGCAGAGCGGCGTCCCGATAGCATCCTGCCTGCGGTACCGCTTCCCGATCGAGTCTTTTTCGTCGTATTGCACGTAGTGGTCGAACTTCAGGTCGTTCACGATCCCGCGGGCGATCTCCGGCAGTCCGTCTTTCTTGACCAGCGGCAGAACGGCCACCTTGACCGGCGCCAAGGCTGCCGGAAACCGCATCACGATGCGCGAATCGCCGCCGTCCAGCTGTTCCTCGGTGTAAGCGGCCGAGAAGACCTGTAAGAACATCCGGTCGACCCCGATCGAAGTCTCGACGACATAAGGCGTGTAGCTCTCCCCGCTCTCGGTGTCGAAATATTGAATCTTCTTGCCCGAGAATTTGGCATGCTGCGAGAGGTCGAAATCGGTGCGCGAGTGAATCCCTTCGACCTCCTTGAAGCCGAACGGGAATTCGTACTCGACGTCCGTAGCGGCATTGGCATAATGTGCCAGCTTTTCGTGGTCGTGGAAGCGGTAGTGGTCGTCCCCGAAGCCCAAGGCGCGGTGCCAGCTCATCCGGAATTGCCGCCAGTGTTCGAACCACTGCATTTCGGTTCCCGGTTTGACGAAGAACTGCATCTCCATCTGTTCGAACTCGCGCATGCGGAAGATGAACTGCCGGGCGACGATCTCGTTCCGGAACGCTTTCCCGATCTGGGCGATCCCGAACGGAATCTTCATCCGCCCCGTCTTCTGTACGTTCAGGAAGTTGACGAAGATCCCCTGCGCCGTTTCCGGCCGCAGGTAGACGTTGCTCGCCCCGTCCGCCGTGGAGCCCATCTGGGTGCTGAACATGAGGTTGAACTGCCGCACGTCGGTCCAGTTTTTCGTCCCGCTGATCGGGCAGACGATTTCGAGCTCTTCGATCAATGCCTTGACTCCTGCCAGATCATTGGCATTGAGCACTTCGGCCATCTTTTCGTGCGCGGCGTCCCGCTTGGCTTTCAATTCCAGCACGCGCCCGTTGGTGGTGACGAACTGTTCCCGGTCGAAAGCCTCGCCGAACCGCTTGGCAGCTTTCGCCACCTCCTTCTCGATCTTTTCGTCCTGCTTGGCGATCCAGTCTTCGATCAGCACGTCGGCGCGATACCGTTTCTTGCTGTCCTTGTTGTCGATCAGCGGGTCGTTGAAGGCCCCCACGTGTCCCGACGCTTCCCAAGTCTTCGGGTGCATGAAGATGGCGGCGTCGATCCCCACGATATTGTCGTGGAGCTTGGTCATCGCGTCCCACCAGTACCGTTTGATGTTGTTCTTGAGTTCGACGCCCAACTGGCCGTAGTCGTAAACGGCCGACAAGCCGTCGTATATCTCGCTGGACGGGAAGATAAACCCGTACTCTTTGCTGTGCGCGATCAGTTTCTTGAAGAGTTCCTCCTGTGTCATTTGAGTTGCATGTTATATCCAAGGAGCAAAGTTAGTTATTTTCCCTCGCCGTTGGGAAAGTTCGGGGTCTTGACGGGTACATTTTTATTGATGAGCAGTTTGCCGTCGGGTGACACCCATCGCTCGCCCCGCTCGGCGAGGTGTTCGGCCATGCTTTTGCGGAAAGCGGCCAGGCGTTCCTCCTGTTCGGCAGCCGTGTGCAGGTCGCGGGTTTCGTACGGGTCGTCCGCGAGGTCGAAGAGCTGCTCTTCGCCATTGCCGTAGAACCAGATGTATTTGTACCGCCCGTCGGTCAGGGCTACCCAGCCGCTGCCGCCGTAGCTGCCGGTGTGTTCCAGGTCGAGCTGCGTCCGCCATCCGGCTTTCTTCGGGTTTTTCAGCAGCGTCAGGATGGACGCTCCGTCCACTCCGTCGGGGATTTGTGTTCCTGCCGCGTCGAGGAAGGTGGGCAGGATGTCGCGTATCTCGACCAGCTCGTCGCGGGTGGAGCCGCGTTTGACTTTGGCTTTCATGGACGAGGGGTAGCGCACGATGAAGGGCACGTGGGCCGATCCTTCGTAGGCGTAGGTCTTGCGCCAGTGGTGGTGGTCGCCGAGCATGTCGCCGTGATCGGAGACGAAGAGGATCAGGGCGTTGTCGTACATTCCCCGCTCCCGGAGCGCCGCGACGATGCGTCCGATCTGTTCGTCGATGAAGGTGACGTTGGCGGCGTAATGCCTGCGGGCCTGTTGGGCATATTCCGTCCCGAAGTCGCCGTAAGCGGCGGACGGGTTCCTGAGCGGGTCGTGGGTGTAGCGTGTCGAGTAGGTCGAGTCCCAGTCGCCGGTGACGGGTGCCGGCAGGGTCTTGTCGGCATACAGGTCGAGCAGCCGCTTCGGCGGGTCATACGGGCTGTGGGGTCGGGCGAAGGAGACTTTCAGGAACAGGGGCTGCATCGGGTCGTAGTTTTCGATCAGCCGCACGGCCCGCTCTCCCGTCCACCAGGTGGGGTGCAGGGTGTCGGCCAGCGGATAGGTGTCCGAAGCGTGGTCGTTCCAGCCGATATGGCTGGAGTCGGGGTTAAGCCCGGGGGCCACGCTGGCGAACCACTGCCGGTAGTCGCTGACGAAGCCGGTGTCTTCGACACGGCCGGATTCGTCGAGCTCGGTGGCGGCGAATCCGCGTAACGACCGTTGCGGGTGCCAGTGCATCTTTCCGATACCGTAGCTGTAGTATCCGGCGTCGGTCATGAGTTGCGGCAGCTGGTTGGGGTATTCGGGGGCGATGAAGTTGTTGTAGCCGATGAGGCCGTGGTGCCAGGGGGATTGACCGGTGAGCAGCCCGGCCCGGGCGGGTGTGCTGCTGGGGGCGGAGGTATAACCGTTGGTGAAGCGCACACCGTCGGCGGCCAGTGCATCGAGGTGCGGTGTCACGACGGTCGTATCGACGGTGCCGAGGTAGTCGAACCGATGCTGGTCGGTCATGATCAGAATGACATGGGGTTGTTGTTTCTGTGCGGCGGAGGCGGCGCCTACTGCGCCCAGCGCGGCCATCCAGGCTAAGGTCTTTTGCATAATCGTCAAATATACGATTTTATTTGCATCTGTATTGGAGGGCTGAGGTTCTCGATAGGGTTATTACTGCCTTATTAAGGCGGTACTATCTTGTGGGGCCCGCGTACTTCTTTCAGGCGAGGTGCGCGAAAAGAGATAGGGTAGAGGCGGCCGATTCCGAGTGCCGGACCCGAGTAGCGAAGCGAGAGCACGTCGGCTTGTCGACGATGCCTCGCAAGCGCGAGGAAGACCGCAGGTCGACGCACCGCCCGCCCGGCGGACGCGTTCGCGCCACAGCGGGCGGCCTTTATTACTTCAAAGCAACCGCGCGCCACGCCTTAAGAGGGAAATTGTCAAAATGTGCTGGCACGTTTTGACAAGATTTCCCAAGGCGCGCGAACGAAGAACGGGGTAGAGGCGGTCAGTGGAAATGCGGCAGCATTTCCCGTCCACGGGACGTGGGGCCCGCGCGGCCCGAGCGCAGTACCCT
>NZ_CAQIVA010000019.1:0-30760 GCF_948810725.1 uncultured Rikenella sp. | reverse complement strand
GCGCGCGAAAAAGCGGCGGAGCGAAAGCGGAGCCGCAGTGAGGCGGACACGGGGCAGTGTTTTGGGCTGTGATTGTTCTTCGGGCGGGAAAACCGAAAACGGTTTTCCCGCCGCGCTGGGCCAAGCATGGGGCTTGGATTTGGGTGGTGTTGGTGGCTGAGCCTTGAGCTGTGCTTATGCGACCTTTAGGTCGCCGTCCTCGGGCGCAGCGACGCATCAGCGGCGCGTGGGGGGCGCGCCGAGGACGAACCTCATAGCAAAGAGGATGTGCTCTTGCGACCCAACGGGTCGCGTAGTTCGCCGCCACCCCCGGCGGCGGGCTGCAACTCGACGGGGCTCGTTGCGCCTCCGCGGGCGGCGAACTGCCTACAAGAGACGAATGGGTAGTGCTCCGGCCGCCAAAGTCGAACCTGTTAGGGTAGCTCTAGCCCCTTGCCCACCGCGGGCCCGCGGCGTTTATTCCGAGAGGCACCGCAACTGAAAACCGTGAGCGCGGTTGTCCGAAGAGCCGGTATCGAGGTACTGTGAATGGAAATTTAAATCCAGGCCTCGGATGTCGCTCGTGGCGGACGACCAGCTGAACCCGTAGTTGCCGACCGTCACCCGATCGCCCGAGTGTGCGTCGCGGAAGCCCGGGGCGAGCCCTTCGGCAGCAATGCACACAGAGCAGCCCCTCCGTTCAAAGAGACGATTCGACAAACCGGCGAAAAAGGCTCGCGAACCGAAAGATGAAAAAGAGTAAACAAAAAAATAGAACGTTATGCACGCAGAAAAAAAGTGGGTCGTCCGGCCCGCGGGCGATGCGGCTAAAGTGGAGACCCTCTCCACCGCGCTCGGCATCGACCCCAAGCTGGCGAACCTCTTGGTTCAGCGCGGCATAGACACCACCGAATCGGCCCGACGGTTCTTCGCTCCCAAACTCGAAGAACTCCACGACCCCTACCTGATGAAAGATATGATGCTCGCCGTGCAGCGGATCGAGCAGGCCATATCCCGTCGGGAACGCGTCATGGTCTACGGCGATTACGACGTGGACGGTATCTCCGCAGTGGCGTTGGTCTACAACTTCCTCTCGCGGTGGATGGACGACCTCCTTTTCTACATTCCCGACCGCTACGCCGAAGGGTACGGGATTTCAGAAAAGGGGATCGACTACGCCGCCGACAACGGAGCGAAGCTCATCATCGCCCTCGACTGCGGAATCAAAGCCTGTTCCCGGGTGGCCTATGCCAAGCGCAAAGGAGTCGATTTCATCATTTGCGACCATCACCTGCCCGGCGACGCCATTCCCGACGCCGTCGCCGTGCTCGACCCCAAACGCGAGGACTGCACCTACCCCTGTAAAGACCTCTCCGGATGCGGCGTCGGCTTTAAACTCGTCCAGGCATTCTGCCAGTACAAAGAGCTCCCTTTCGAGACCATCGAACCCCTGCTCGACCTGGTCGCCGTCAGCATCGCCTCGGACATCGTGCCCATCGTCGGCGAGAACCGCATTTTGGCCCACTACGGCCTTGTCCGGCTCAACCGGAAACCCAACAAAGGGCTCGCCGCCATCATCAAACTCTGCGGACTCGAACGGCACACCATTGCCATCGACGACATCGTCTTTAAAATCGGCCCCCGGATCAACGCCGCCGGGCGGATGGAGATCGAAATCGACCGCGACGATCCCCGGGCGCAGTCCGGCGGGCGCACCGCCGTGCGGCTGCTCACTGCCGTCGACGAGCGGCGCGCCTTGTACTACGTCGCCCAGATCGACGCCTTCAACAAAGACCGGAAAAGCATCGACCGGAACATCACCATCGAAGCCCACCGGTACCTCGAAGAGTCGCCGGAAATGTTGCGGAAGAAGTGCACGGTGATCTACAATCCGAATTGGATGAAAGGCGTCGTGGGGATCGTCGCCTCCAGATTGATCGAGACCTACTACCGGCCGACCGTCGTGCTCACCATGAGCCACGGACTCATTACCGGTTCGGCTCGCTCGGTGCCGGGCTTCGACCTCTATCAGGCCGTCGAATCGTGCGCCGACCTGCTCGAAAACTTCGGCGGACACACCTACGCCGCCGGACTCACCATGAAACCCGAACGGTTCGACGAGTTCCGGAGCCGCTTCGAAGCCTATGTCGAGGCCCATATTGACCCCGAAAAGCTCGTGCCTCAGATCGACATCGACGAACCGTTGCGGTTCGATGAGATTACGCCCGCCTTCCGGCGTACCCTGAGCGCCTTTCAGCCGTTCGGGCCGGGCAACCCCTCGCCCGTGTTCGTCACCGCCGACGTGAGCGACAACGGCTCCGCCCGGCTCGTCGGCGCCCGCGGCGAACACCTCAAAATGGAACTCGTCCAACGGCAACACCCCTTCAGTCCGATTTCGGCCATCGCATTCGGACAGATCGACTATTTCGACCACATCAAACGCGGCGGGTCGATCGACATCTGTTACAACATCGTTGAGAATCATTATCAGGGAAGTGTCACGCCGCAACTGCGGATTAAAGACATCAAACCGGTGCGAATGTAACGGGGGCTGGGGATCCGGCAGTTTCGAGGGGATCGCTTTCCGCGGAAAGCGATCCCCTCTTGTTTATTTTGTCGATAAAAACGATTGGAAATCAAAAAGAAAACATTATATTTACGGTGACTTACCGATCCGCTCGTTTTTTCCGGACAGCGGAGCGGGCGATCGCGCGGAATAACGATCTCTTTTTTCCAAAGGACAGCAGATATTATGGCCATCTTACAATTCAACAAACAGGCGCTGGGCAACCTCGAATACTCGCTCCAGCGCGAAATGCTCGGCACCAACCGGGCGGGTGGGTATATGAACACCACGATCGTGTGTTGCAATACGCGGAAATACCACGGATTGATGGTCTGTCCGGTGGAACAGTTGGGCGGCGAAGACTATGTGCTGCTCTCGTCGCTGGACGAGACGGTCATTCAGCACGGACAGGAGTTCAACCTCGCGATACACCGTTTCCCGGGGATGTACGAGCCGCGGGGGCATAAATATATCGTCGACTTCTCGTATACCCCGACCCCGACGATTATCTATCGCGTCGGCGGGGTGCTTTTGAAGAAGGAGATGCTGTGGGTGCATACGGCGGAGCAGCTGCTCATTCGATATACCTTATTGGAGGCGAGGTCGGCGACCAAGTTGAGACTGCGGCCGTTCCTGGCGTTCCGGTCGCGGCATGGGCTGAGCACCGCCAATGCGGAGGCGGACGGGAAATCCTATCCGGTTCCGGGCGGGGTCAAGTCGCAGCTCTATCCGCGGTTTCCGTGGCTGCATCTTCAGGTGAACAAAGAGGCCCGGTTCGTGGCGGCACCGGACTGGTACCACAACTTCGAATACCTCGAAGAGGAGCGGCGCGGGTATCCGTTCCGGGAAGACTTGCTGACTACGGGCTATTTCGAGATGGATATCGCTACGGGTGAGAGCGTCGTTTTCTCGGGCTCGACCTCGGAGGTGCGGCCGGAGGCTTTGGCCTCGATTTTCGACGAAGAGATCGCCCGGCGGACGATGAAGACGGAATTTTTGCCCGCTTTGTATCACTCCGCGCGGCAGTTCCTTATTATTAAGGAGAACCGGACATCGCTGACAGCGGGGTATCCGTGGTATAATGCCAGGAGCAGGGAGACTTTTATGTCGCTGGCGGGCATTACCCTCACCCAGCCGCAGGGGCCGATGGTCGATGCCTGCGTCGAGATTCTCGACTACCATGTTTTGTATCGGCTGCGCGACGGGATATTCGGGACGCACTTCGCGGCGGATACCCAGTTGTGGTTCTTCCATGCGTTGCAGCAGCTCGAATCCTTTATCGGGGGCGGCAGGGGAGAAATTTGGGCCCGGTACGGACGGGCGATGAAAGAGATCCTGTACGCCTATCGGGATGGCGTGGGCGATCCGAACGGGGACGGCGCCGTGGGGTATATGAACCGGCGCGAAGCTTTTATCCGGATGGCAGAGAATGGCCTCATTTGGGCCGATCGGCCGGGGCGGGCGCTGACCTGGATGAACACCATGAACGACGGTCGGCCGGTGACCCAGCGGCCGGGGTTTGCGGTCGAGGTCAATGCGCTGTGGTACAACGCGGTCTGCTACGCGTTGGAGCTGGCGCAGGAGGCGGGTGACGACCTCTTCGTGCGCGACTGGGTCGAGCTGCCGGAGCGCATCAAAGATAACTTCCGGGCGACTTTCTGGCTCGAACAGATGCCTCAACAACCGTACTTGGCGGATTATGTCTATCACGACGGGGCGAAGAACATAGATATACGGCCTAATATGCTTCTGGCCTGCTCGCTGCCTTATTCGCCCCTCAACGAATATGAACAGCAGAAGGTCTTTACCGTGGTCGAAGCTTACCTGCTCACGCCGCGCGGGTTGCGGACTTTGAGTCCGAACAACGTGCGCTATCAGGGGATTTGCAGGGGGAATGAAGCTTGTCGGAACGTGGCCAGACATGAGGGGACGGTCTTCCCGTGGCTGCTGGAGCATTATGTGCAGACCGGATTCCGCCTCTACGGCAACGGCTTCCTGATGCAGGCCCGGGAGCTGCTCGACGGCTTCAAAGAAGACCTGCTCAACTACGGCATCGGGTCGGTGCCGGAGGCTTACGACGGGGATGCGCCGCACGAGGCTTGCGGAGCGATCTCGTATGCGCCCAGTGTGGCGGCGTTGCTGATGGTGAACCGCATGATCGGCGAACGGGAGAAGTGATCCCGCACACGCGTCGTTCCGTGCTTACCTAAACTTATTATATATCATGTATCGGCCGGCCGAAACGCTCGGTGCGCCGTGAAAACAAGAAAGGACTTTTGCAAATGAGAGTATTAATGTTCGGCTGGGAATTCCCTCCGCACATCGCCGGCGGGCTGGGGACTGCCTGCTACGGATTGACCCGCTCGCTGTCGAAGCTGGGGGTGGAGGTGATCTTCGTCGTGCCGAAAGCATACGGCGACGAAGACCAGCGTTACCTGAAGATCAAGAACGCATCGGAGGTCGAGGCGCCGTACGGCACGCTCGACACCGAGGACGATTTCTGGAAACAGCTCACCTTCATTCAGATCAATTCCAACCTGGTGCCTTATCTCAGTCCGGAGGAGTACGAAAACGAATGGAGCGAGTTCCGGCACGGGACGCGGCCGGGGGCGCCGCAGGACATCTGGAAACAGCGCTATAACTTCAGCGGGAAATACGGGGCCAATTTGATGGAAGAGGTGGCCCGGTATGCCATGGTGGCGGCTCAGGTGGCCAGGGATCTGGCGGGGCAGTTCGACGTGATTCACGCACACGACTGGCTCACCTACTATGCCGGGATTGCCGCTAAGCGGGTGAGCGGGAAGCCGTTGGTGGTGCATATGCACGCCACGGAGTTCGACCGCAGCGGTGAGAACATCAATACCGTCGTTTATAACATCGAGCGGACGGGGATGGCAGCGGCGGATCGGGTGATGGCCGTGAGCAATCTGACGCGGAATATCGTGATCGAGAAATACGGGATCTCTCCGGAGAAGGTGGTGACCGTGCACAACGGCGTGCGGTTCAAGGCGCACGAAGGGCCGGAAGAGGTCAGAGGGGTAGAGGACAAGATCGTGACCTTCCTCGGGCGGATCACCTATCAGAAAGGGCCCGACTACTTCGTCGAGGCGGCGGCCAAGGTGTTGAAACGGTTGCCTAATGTGCGGTTCGTGATGGCAGGCTCGGGAGATATGCTCAACCATGTGGTGCGGCGGGTGGCCAAGCTCGGCATTTCGGATCGGTTCCACTTTACTGGCTTTTTGCGAGGGGATGAAGTGAGGCGGATGTTCGAACTCAGTGACGTATATATTATGCCGTCCGTGTCCGAACCGTTCGGGATATCGCCGCTGGAGGCCATGAAGTCCAACGTGCCGGTCATTATTTCCAAACAGTCCGGCGTGGCCGAGGTGTTGACGCATGCGGTGAAAGTGGACTACTGGGATGTCGATGCCATGGCCGACGCCATCTATAGTCTGGTGACCTATCCGGCATTGCACAACATGTTTATTACCCGCGGACAGGAAGAGGTGACCACGCTGAAGTGGGACGGCGCGGCGCAGCGGGTACTGGACGTATACAACGATGTGACCTCCGGCAAATAACGACCCGCCGGGCAACAGCCCCTGTCATTGACTGCGAAAACCAACCGAATATTCAACCTAAACAGCATATGAAAAACCTCAATTTATACTTCCAGGTCCACCAACCCTTTCGGCTCAAGAAATACCGGTTCTTCAACATGGGCAAGGACCACTTCTACTTCGACGATTTTCTGAACAAAAGCATTCTGCAAAAGGTGGCGGCGGAGTGCTATCTGCCGATGAACGCCTTGTTGCTGCGGAAGATACAGGAGTTCGGGGCGGATCACGTTCGCGTGTCGTTCTCCATCTCGGGGATTGCCCTCGAACAGTTCCGGATGTACGCGCCGGAGGTGATCGACAGCTTCCGCGCGCTGGCCGAGACGGGGGCCGTGGAATTTTTGGCCGAGACCTATGCCCACTCGCTCGCCTCGCTCACCAGCCGCGAAGAGTTCGAACAGCAGGTGCGGCTCCAGGCGGATACCATCGAGCAACTCTTCGGACAGCGACCGGTGACCTTCCGGAATACCGAGTTGATTTACAGCGACGGGATCGGCGAGATGGTTTATGATATGGGGTACCGGACGCTGCTGACCGAGGGGGCGAAACATATATTGGGGTGGAAGAGTCCGAACTTCGTCTACGCCAATGCTTTGCGGCAGGAGCTCAAGGTATTGCTGCGGAACTTCCGTCTGAGCGACGACATCGCCTTCCGGTTTAGCGATCAGGGCTGGGACGGCTGGCCGTTGACGGCGGACAAGTACATCGACTGGATTCTCGATCAGGAGGGGGAGATAATCAACCTCTTTATGGACTACGAGACCTTCGGCGAGCACCAAAAACGGGATACCGGAATTTTCGACTTCATGGATCGCTTCATCACACAGGTGGTGCACCACGGTGAGTTGCAGTTCAGGACGCCGGCCCAGATTGCGGCCGATGCGGAAGCGGTGGCGGTTTTGCACGTGCCGCATCCGATTTCGTGGGCGGACGAAGAGCGGGATGTGACGGCATGGCTCGGCAACGAGTTGCAGGACGAGGCGTTCGGCAAGCTCTATTCGTTGCAGGAGAAGATACGGCGGTTGAACGATCCGGACATGATGCGGGTGTGGTACGCCTTGCAGTCGTCGGATCACTTCTACTATATGTGTACCAAGTGGTTTTCGGACGGCGACGTGCACAACTACTTCAATCCGTATGATTCGCCGTACGATGCGTTTATGAACTACATGAACGTCTTCAGCGACTTCAAACGCGAGATCGAGTTGAAATTGGGAGAGTGATTTTCGGGTGGAGGGTGCTTGGCAGCATTCGGGCGGGTCGTTCTTTGAAACGACCCGCCCGAATGCTTTTAGACCCGGCTGATGGGGTGTTGAGGTTGCCGCCGCGCATTAGGTCGTAAGGGTATATAGGTGGCTCATGTTTGTTATGTCGCGGGTCGCTTGAGGCTACGCGCGAACAAAGAGCGGTCAAGGAATAGGGCCGAGGCTGGTAGTGGAAATGCGCAGCATTTCCCGTCCACGGGACGTGTGGCCCGCTTGGCCGACGCGTTCGCGTCATGGCGCGCGGCCGTTATTACTTTCCAGTTGCTCGCGCGTCGCCGCCTCAAAAGGGAAATCGTCAAAATGCACTTGTGCGTTTTGAAAAGATTTCCCAAGGCGCGCGAAAAGAGGAGGGTAGATGCCGATTCCGAGTGCCGGGAGGCACCGCCCGCCCGGCGTAAGGGCAGTACCCTCCCGTAGGACAGCCGCGCGCCCGGCCTAAAGAAGCGATTCAACTATTTCGGCTTACTGCCGAAATAGAATGAATCGCGTAGGCGCGCGAAAAAACTTTGACCCTGCATGAAAAATCCGTCGCCCGCCCGCTTAAAGAGGGATTTCACTCGTTTTGCGGTGAGCAAAATCAAGATGAAATCCCAGCGGGCGACGGCAGCGGCGGAGCGAAAGCGGAGCCGCAGTGAGGCGGACACGGGGCGGAGAACTGGGGCAAGCTTTGGGCTGTGCTCTTGCTGGTATTTGGGGGGAGAGCGAGTAGCTAGGTTCCCGTGTCAACGGTCGGCCCGCAGCCCCCGGATGTGGAGGGGACGCACAGCGTCTTTTACTGGCCGCCTCGGCCTTAATATTCGTTCTCCGCCGGCTGCGGTCGAAGACAAATGGGCCGAGCTTCTGCGGCTCTTTGGGTCGCGCAGTTCGCCGCCACCCATGCGGCGGACTGCAACTCGACGGAGCTCGTTGCACTCCCCGCTGGCGGCGACAGCTTAAAAGAGACGAATGGGCCGAATTCTGAGGTTCGAAGAACCGCCCGGGCCGGAGCCACCCCCGGCGTAGGGCCGCAATCTCGCGATGCTCGTTGCGCCCACGCTGGCTCCGGTCGCTAAAGTCAAGCCAGTTAGGGTCGTTCCACCCCATTGTCCACCGCGGGCATGCGTCCTCGTTTATTCCGAGAGGCAACGCAACTGAAAACCGTAGCCACGATAACTTGCATGGTTGGAACTGAGCCACGTTACGTGGAAATTCAAGTTCAGACTACCAAGAGATCCGTCAATTGTTGAAGACCAACTGTAACCGAGACTTCCGACGCCCATTAATTCGCCCAGCCGCCCATCGATTCCCGCATCGCGGTAGCCCGGGGCGGGATGCGAGGAAAAGAGAGTCAAGAAAAATCCGCGCAGTCGTGCCGTAAAGCGACCGCGCGTGAAAGAGAATGCAGAACCCTAAAAAGAAAGACTACCTGACCCCCTCCAGGGTCGACGTCGGCAGATTACCCAGATTCCCCTGCCAGTAAAGCTCCCCCTTCGAATTGACCAAAATCGTGTAAGGCACGTATTGGACATGGAACGCCCGATAGACCCTTCCGTCCGGATCCGAGCCGATAAAATAACGTTCGCCGTACCTCGCCCGGAGCGAATCCAGCGTCGTTGCCGCTACGCCTCTGGTCAGCACCACGATTTGAATCCCCCGATTCCCATTCCCGTGCCGGTGTTGAATCTCAGCCAATTTGGGGAAAAAACGAGCCGACGAAGCATTGTCCGGCGCATAAAACTCGATCAGCATCGGAGCCTCCGTCCGCGGAGGCAGCGTGCTCCATGCCACCCCTTTGAGATCCGGCACCCGCGAACCGATGACCAGTTTCTGCGCCCGCGTCGCCACCGCGCCGCTGCCGAGCATCAGACCAAGCAAGATAAGCACTTTTTTCATCGCGTCGTTCGGTTTGGATTAGTCCGCCAACTGTTGCATCTCGATCAATTTGTGGTAGATGCCCTCGACCGCCATCAACTCGGCGTGCGTTCCCTGTTCCGCAATCCGTCCCGCCTCGACCACGATAATCTTGTCCGCATGCTGAATCGTGCTCAGCCGATGCGCGATCACCAGCGAAGTCCGCCCCCGCAGCAGCGACGACAGCGACTCCTGCACCAGCCGTTCGCTCTCCGTGTCCAGTGCCGAAGTCGCCTCGTCCAGGATCAGGATTTCCGGGTTGCGCAACACCGCCCGCGCAATCGAGATCCGTTGCCGCTGCCCCCCCGACAACTTCATCCCCCGGTCGCCGATATTGGTCTGGAACCCCTGTTCCGTCGCCATGATGAAGTCGTAGGCATTCGCCACCCGCGCCGCTTCCATCACCTCCTCCAGCGTCGCCGAGTCGTTCCCCATCCGGATATTCTCCTCGATCGTGTCGTTGAACAGAATCGTCTCCTGCGCCACAATCCCCATCTTGGCCCGCACACTTTCGATCCGATAGTCGCGCAAGTCCGCCCCGTCCACCAGCACCGCCCCTTTGGCCGGATCGTAGAACCGCGGAATCAGGTCGGAAATCGTCGACTTACCTCCCCCCGAAGGCCCCACCAGTGCAATCGTCTGCCCCTTCGGAATCGTGAACGAGATATCCCGAAGCACCTGCTTGTCCTCGTAAGAGAACGAGACGTTCCGGAACTCGATCCCCTCCTTAAACTCGGCCAACACCCTGGCATCCGGTCGATCCGTGATGGCCGCCTCCGTGTCCATCATGCCGAGAATCCGTTCCCCAGCGGCGATCCCCTGATTGATGTTTCCGAACGCGTCCGCAATGGCCCGCGCCGGCCGCGTCACCTGCGAGAAAGCCCCGAGATAGGCGATAAAGGCCGCCGCCGTGAGGTCGCCGTTCAGAATCATATTCCCCCCGTAGACCAGAATAAACGACAGCGAAGCTACCCCCAGAAACTCGCTCATCGGCGAAGCCATCTGTTGTCTCCGCGCAATGGAGCGCATAATGTCGGAATACTTTCCGTCGAGAGCGCGGAATTTCCGGTCGATATAATCGGTTGCATTGTATCCCTTGACCGTCTTGATGGCGCCGAGCGACTCGTCGAGCAGCGAGACCATCTCACCGAACGCCTCCTGCCCTTCGGTCGCCGACTTGCGCAGCCGTTTGACGATGTAGCCGATGCAGAGCGCGATGACCGGCAGTACCGCCAGCGTGAACAACGTGAGGTGGAACGAGATGCCGATCAGGAGAATGAAATAGCCGATCAGCAGGAACGGCTCTTTGAAAAAGACCTGAAACGTACTGGTGATGCAGAACTGTACGACCTGTACGTCCGACGTGAGTTTCGAGATGATATCCCCCTTGCGCTCGTTGCTGAAGAAACCGACCTGAAGCCGGATCACGCGGTCGAACATCGTGTCGCGAATCTGTTGCAGCGTATGGATGCGCAGATTTTCGAGCGTCCGTTGGGCGAAGTAGCGGAAAAGGTTGCTCAGGAAGACGATCACGACAGTCAGAATGGCCAGCATGAAGAGCAGGTCTTTGATCGTGTATCCTGCGCCGGCAATTCGATAGAGTCCGTAGTTCATCATTGCTTTGGCGTAGTCGGTGCTCAGCTCGAACGTCGGCATCGTCGTCACTGCCTCCATCATTGACTTCGCATCGAACATCGTCTGAATGATGGGGATGATCATGGCGAAGGTCATCGTGTTGAAGATCGTGTGGAGCAGGATGCAGATGAAATACGGCGCGGCGTACCGCCCGTAGGGACGGCCGAACCGGAGGATGCGGAAGTAGGTGTTCATGCGGGTAAAGATAGCGGTTTTTTCCGGTTTCGGTGCTTTTCGGCCCGTGGGTAAGCCGGAGCGCGCCCTGTTACAGCGGATCGGCTTCGGCGATGGCCCGCACCGTCGGAAAAGCCTTGCGTACCCGGGCCAGCGCCTCCGTCAGGATGGCTTTGGCCCGCGCCACCGGCCGTTCGCGTTCGATGCGCAGCAGGATGTGGAGCATGTGCAGGTTTTGTATCCGGTCTACCTGCGGCTCGTAGGGCGGCGAGACGCGCCGTCCGAACCGCTCGCGCAGCAACGCTTCGCACAGTTGTGCCGCCGCCGCGACCAGCGGCTTGCTGCGGTGGCGGAAGGTGACCCGCAGCATCCGGACATAGGGCGGGTAGAGCAGCTGGTGCCGTTCCTGCATCTCGTGGCGGTAGAAACCCTCCGTGTCGTGGTTCGTCACGGCGATCAGCGCCGGGTGAAGCCGGTGGGAAGTCTGGATCACCAGCTCGCCGCTCCCGTCCGCGGGGAGCAGGGCTTTCAGCTGCATCAGCAGCTGGAAAGCCCGCTCGGCAGCCCGGAAGTCGGGATGGGCCAGCAGACTGTCGGCATGGATCACGCCGACCAGCCCAGTCTGGTCGCCGCTCCGGGCCGTGCGAGCCACCATCTGCGTTCCGACCAGAATTCCGGTCTCGCCCTCGGCGAAATCGGTCAGGATGCGTCCCGCGGCTCCCGCGCCCCGCATCGTGTCGGTGTCCATCCGGGCGATGCGGGTGTCGGGGAAGAGCTCCGCCATCTGCTCCTCGACGCGCTCCGTGCCGATCCCCCGCGGCGTCAGGGCCTGCATGCCGCAGGCCGCGCAGGTCGAGACGTAGGGTTGCGACCAGCCGCAGTAGTGGCACACCAGCGCCGAGGCCTCTTTGTGGTAGGTCAGTGTGACGTTGCAGTGGGGACAGGTCGGTGTCGCGTCGCAAGCCGCGCATTCGACGTAAGGAGCGAATCCGCGGCGGTTCTGGAAGAGGACCACCTGCCGCCCCGCTTGCAGCGTCTCTTTGATCCGGCGGCGCAGGTAGGTCGAGACGACTCCGCGGCCGCGCTCCAGCACGGTGACGCGCGGTCGCCGGACATCGTCTGCGGCCGGCACGACGACCGATCCGTATTTTCCGCCTTCGGCCCGGGCATTGAGCCAGCTCTCGGCCGAAGGGGTCGGGCTGACGAGCAGTGTCCGGGCTCCGTGCAGCCGGGCGAGCATCAGGGCCGTGTCGCGGGCATGGTAACGCGGAGCGGGGTCGCTCTGGCGATAGTTCGAGTCGTGTTCTCGATCGACGATAAGGAGTCCCAACCGCTCGAAAGGCAGAAAGAGGGCGGAACGAGTCCCGACGACGATTCCGACGCTTTCGGGCTCTTCGATCAGGCGTTGCCAGGCCGCGCTCCGCGCCCGGTCGGTGAGGCGGGAGTGGTAGACCAGGCAGCGGGTTCCGAAAGCGGACTGAAGGGCGTTGGTCAGCCGGACGGTCAGTACGGTGTCGGGCACGAGCAGCAGGGTCTGACACCCGGTCTGCATCTGCCGGGCCGCTAAAGCGATGTACAGGGCGATCAGCTTTTCGCCGTAGTCTGCGATTTCGCCGCTCAGCAAGAGGGTTTTGTCGGTCTCGAATGCGTTTTGGATCGACTGTAGCGTGGAGGTGTCCGTGATTGCCGGAGATTCCGGCAGTGGCGGCGCGGTTTCGGCCTTCGCCGCCGTCCGGTGCAAGGTGGCCGGGACGATCTCCTGCTGTTCCAGCACGCCCCGTTCGACGAGCCGGAGCACGATGGCGGCAGGTACCGTTTCGGTGATGTCGGCGCGCGCCACCCAGAGTTTTTGAGGATCGTCCGGTGCCAGCTCCGGCTCTCCGTCCGCTCCGACCGGCAGGAAAGAGAGGTAGCTCAGCAAGGCTTTGCACTGTGCTTTGGCGCGCCGGATCTCTTCGAGCGTTTCGGCGATTTTCGAGGCGGAGCGGTACCCCACGGCGAGTCGCACATACAACTCGGCGGTCGGTCGATAGCTTCCGTCACGAATCCCGGTGGGCACGGCGGTTTTGAAGACCTCGCCGGGGGTGCAGAGGTAGTAGTCGGCCATCCACTCCCACAGCCGGAGCTGTTCGGGCCGGACGAACGGTCGTTCGTCGAGGATTTCGAGGATCGCTTTCGGCGGATTTTTCGATGCGGGCGGCGTGTCGTGCATGCGGAGTACGATCCCCTCGCAGACTTTACTTTTGCCGAGCGGCACGCGCACGCGCATCCCCGCCTCGATCCGTGTCTCCTCCGAGGGGAGGCGGTAGGTGAAAGCTCTTGGCAGGGCGAGCGGCAGGAGTATGTCGGCGAAATTCATCGGATCGGTCGAGTGTCTGGCGGGTTTTATGTGTCGGAGTAGAGGCTGGCGCTAAATGCTGCTTGGACCCCGCTCGCCTGGTACCCCGCCCCGGGCTTCCGCGACGCAGGCAGTTACGGGCGATTGGGCGGGCTGGGGAGCGTCGGCAACTACGGTTACAGCTGGGGTTCCACGTTCGACGGGAACAATGGCATGTACTTGGATTTCACCGTGACGGGCCTCGGCCCCAGCAGCACGACGAGCCGGGCCTACGGTTTTCAGTTGCGTTGCCTCTCGGAATAAACGGAGGAGCGGCCCGGTTTCGAGTTTAGCGCAGGAACAGCTCTACTTCTACAGGAGCCGTCGCCCCGTTGTCCGCCTCTTTCGGCGTGACGAACGAGACCCGCTGCACCCGACCCGCATCGTCCGTGAATTCCGCCGCCAGATCTTTGCCGAACGGAAGGTAGAGCGTCAGGTAATCGTTCATGTCCGCCGTCGGCCCCGCCGTTTTGCCTGCCGCCACCATATTCCCCTCCGTATCCGTGATGCGGATATCGCATGCCGCCCGGTCGGCGCTGCTGCGACCGCCCTCCTTGGTCAGGAATGCCCGAATGGCGACCGGTGCCCCGTTTTTGGCTTCCGCCATCTGGGCATTATAGAGGTCGATGTAGAAATCCGTCACGTCGATTCCCGGCACATTATGATTCTCGAAATCCCACACCATCGGGAAGTGCAACCCCGTCGGCCGCCACGAAGTGGCGTACATCCAGTAGATCGGGTCGCTCTTGTCCGCCTTTCCGGCCCGTTCGAGGAACCAGCTGCGGTTCAGCGCCGGGGTCGGGTAGTACTCCGTGAAGTACCACTTTCCGTCGATCCACACCTCCGTCCAGTTGTGGTTCCCCTCTTTCGACACCCACAGCGGCGTCCCCGCGATGCGCGACGGAATCCCCATCGTCCGGAAAGCGTCCGTCAGCAGAATCGAAAGCCCGCTGCACGACGCCATCCCGATCTCCATCGACTCGCCCGGAGACTGGTGCGGTTTCCGCCGTTTGGTGTTGTACTCCACCCCCACGAGGTGCTGCAACTGCTTGTTGATCGTGTCGATCGCCTGGCGCACGTCTGTAATGCTGTCCACCAGCGGGTAGAGCTTCTCCCAGAACATCGCCCGCCACGGTTCGCGCCGCTCGTTCATCGAGGCGTAGGGCAGCACGTCGTTATAGAAGACCGAATCCGGCAGCGCCTTGGCCCACGGGAAAGTTTCGCGCGCCCGGTAGGCCCAGTCCACCTCCCCGAGCAGAAAATCGGCAGTCAGCGTATCCCGGTCGCCCTCGGGCATATAGGCGATCAGGTAGGCCATCCCCTCGCGTTGGTTTTTCGGTGCGCGGGTCAGCGCGTCGAGCAGTTCGGGCCGGTTCGACGAGTCGGCCGCCGCGATGTTGGCCCGCAGGGCCTCGGCCAGCTCCGGCTCCAACCCGGCGTAAGGGTTTTGCGTACAGGAAAAGGTCGCTCCGGCCACGGCTGCCAGTGCGCCTAAAAGTGAAATCTTTTTCATCGTTCGTTCTGTATTTGGATGCGTGTCGAATGACAACAAAGATAGGAATAAAATGTGCCCGGAATGATACAAAATTACGCAGGTACGGCCCCATATCCCGCGTGGGATATGGGGCCGTACCCCGTGGTTGTGCGCGTGGCCGCCCGCTACTCTTCGTAGAAGAGTTCGAGGGTCGCGTTGTTGCCGTTACCGGAGTCGATCCCGATTTTTGAAATGTATTCACCGGCGGATTCATATTCGTATTTTACGGTAAATGATTCTCCGTCCGCATCGGTTAGGGTAAGTTGTTTCGGCAGGTATTTTGAGCGCGTTCCTCCGATACCCAATAAATAAGCGTCGAGGATTGCGAATCCGTCAAAGACCTCTCCAAACAAATAATTGCTACCGATCAAATCCAGGTTGAGGTTGTTCGGCACGGATGTGTTCGGGGTCAGGTCGACTGTATAAGTCCCGAAATATCCTCCGTCTTCGATCTCTTTTTCGACAATGGAATATTTTTTCAGACAGCCGTCTTTCCCTATCGTCAATTCACCGGTATAGGTGTCGGTTATACCTTCTGTCGTTAGCGAAAAAACGAATCCGGTTAAATAACCGTTATTTGAATAAGCATACTCTTTGGTTTCATATTTTGAACCGTCCTCTTTATCTTCTTCGATGCAGTTTGTAGCTCGTCCATTTTCTACAAGAAATTCTACTTCCCAATCTACCACCTCGTCGTAATCGTGGCTGATTTTGATTTTGTCTTGCAGGTATTCGATTTTCGAACCTTCATAAAAAGAATCACCTGTTGAGCTGGTTTTGATTCGAGTCAGTCTGCCTGCGTCATCGTATGAATAATTTGCCGTATAAGTTCCTTCGTCATCCGTCAGGACAGATTTTACGATCTTTTTCGGCAGGATATCCGGCGCGGCGGCGAAGTACATCTTGCCCAGCGGCCATTCGCTGCCGTCCTGTTTCAGGATGATGCTCTGCTCGCCCGACACGGTGGTGGGGGCCGTAAAGGTGATGGAGGTCGAGGTGTGGCCGGTCACGGTGGCCTGTACGTCGTCGGTAGCCTTGGTCAGCGCGCGAAGCCAGATTTCGCTGCCCGCGGTGAAGCCGCTCCCCTGGATCGTTACCGCCGAACCGGCCTGGATCGGGTTCTCGGCGCTCGAGGTCGGCAGGGTCGCGCCCGAGACCGGACAGGGTGTGCCGTTGTCGTCCTTCTTGCAGCCGAACAGCAGGGCAGCGGTCAGCACAAAATACAGAAGTTTTTTCATAACCATGAAAATGAAAATGGCCTCTTCCCGATACTCCGAAGCAGAGATGTAAACACTGGATTGAAAAGAAGAAGTGTGGGTATCGTGACTTTGTTTTCAGTTGATGAGGCTCTGGTAAACCTGCGAAAATAAAAACAAGCAACAATCCCACACCATACCCCATAAGACAAGGTATAGAGCAAGGGCTTTGGGCTCGTTCTCTTTTCGCAAAGAATTTTACCAGAATTCATCAACGAGAACAAACTCAAACACTTCTCATGTTTAAGCTGATATGTCTGCCCGGATCGCGCGGACTCGGACGGGACAAAGATAGCTTAAATTTTGCGAACGGGAAGTGTTCACCGCCTTGGTTGTGGGATTGTTGCCGGGGCGAAAGTACGGATTTCTTCCGTCTTGGGCGGAAATTGACCGAGAATCGTTAATTTTGGCAGTATCATGAAGAAATGGCTGCTTTTGTTTTTGGGAGTGGGGTGGAGCACGGTTGCGGAGGCCCGGTCGCTGCGGGTGACTCCGTCCGTGGTGCAGTTGGGCGAGGTGGCGCTCCGGTCGAAAAACCGGGTCGAGCTGGTCTGTGTGAACGATTCGGATCGGCCGGTGGTGATCCGCGTCGTCCGGACGGACTGCACCTGCACCAAACCGTCGTGGCCCAAAGCGCCGGTGATGCCGGGCGACAGCGTGCGGGTGAGCGTCGTCCTCACGCCGACTGATCGGGGGGCGTTCTACAAAACGCTGCGGTTCGAGACCGTGCCGGCCACGGACCCGGCTCCGCAGGTGGTCTTGCGCGGGAAAGTTTATTGAACTTTGGTGCAGCGGAGGTCGAGCGACGAGCTATTGCCGTATCGCATCACAAGCTGGCAGTAGCTCGGCGACAGCGAAACGACCTCATAAGTCAGAAACGGCGTCCGTTCGCCGGGCCCGTAGACCGCCACGTCGAACCGCTGCGCCTGCCACGTGTGAGGTACGGAGGTAGTCCAGAGCGCGCCCTGCATCCGGTACTCGCCATTCGACTCGAAGGTCAGGCCGGTGCGCGGAAATTCCGCCTCGCCCTCCGGCGTCGTAACGTCCAGGAACCGGTTGCCGGTCTGCGGAAGCTCGAAAGCGTGCCACGTGCCGTTGTTCCGGATCTCCGTAATGCGCCAATAGCCGTACAACGCCTCCGGATCGTAGTTCAGGCGTTCTTCGTCTTCTTCCTTCGAGCAGCTGCACAAGACGAACAGCGCGCTCAACGCATACAAAATCTTTTTCATAGCGGTCTTCGTGTTCGGCGGGTCGATCCGTGTTCTGGGCGGAAAAACGGACCGAGGATACGAACAAAGTGTTATTCTGAACAAAGATAGTCCGATTTTTTCTTTCTCGCTCGGATTGTTATTTCAGAAACAAAACCCTAACTTTGTCGTTATCGGTTCCGCAGCGGGGCCGTAGTGAATCCAAACTTTTTAATAACCACCACATTATGAATCTTTCTCACATCGAACACCTGGGTATCGCGGTCAAAAGCCTCGATGCGGCGATCCCGTATTACGAAAAGGTACTCGGACTCAAATGCTACAACATCGAAGAGGTGGCGGATCAGAAGGTGCGGACGGCGTTCTTCCGGGTGGGCGATACGAAAATAGAGCTCCTGGAGCCGACGTCGGAGGATAGCACGATCGCCAAGTTCATCGAAAAACGGGGCGAGGGGATTCATCACCTGGCGTTCGCTGTGGCGGACGGGGTGGTTGCGGCGCTGGCGGAGTGCGACTCCAAGGGGGTGCAGCTGATCGACAAGGCGCCGCGACGGGGGGCGGAAGGCTTGAATATCGCATTCCTCCATCCGAAGGCAACGCAGGGGGTGCTCACGGAATTGTGCGAAAACCCGGCTGAAAAATAATTCATTCACTTTTACTGCTGTTCTTTGAGCTGGACGGAACCGTACCTTTTCTGAAGAAAAGGTACCCAAAAGACTTTTGCAGAGGTCGTCCCACCGGGACGACCACGGGTTATCTCCGCCTCGTTCGTTGGGCTGGGATTTTCAGGCGAGGCGCGTTATCGGGGATATCACCCAAGCGCGCCCGCCGAAAATCCAGCCCAACGAAACAAACCGAGATTTGGGCGACCGGCAGCTTGAGGATGCGTAAGCATCCGTCTAAAGTTTTTTTGGTTCTTTTTGTTCACAACCGACGCGGCCAGCGAGTGCAATGCAAACGTAGTTTGCAAATTGCCGAGCGGCGAGGAGGAAGGCGAAGCCAAAAAGAACAGTACCCTCCAACCCAATGAACGGGCAGTAAATTAAGTAAGTTACAGGATATAATGAGTGTTAATCAGGAAAAGATAAAAGAGCTCGTAGCCAAGCGCGAGCAAGCCAAGCTCGGCGGCGGTCAGAAACGGATCGACTCCCAGCACGCCAAAGGGAAACTCACCGCTCGGGAGCGGATCGACCTGTTGCTCGACGAAGGGAGCTTCGAAGAGTTCGACATGTTCGTGACCCATCGGTGCACCAACTTCGGGATCGACAAAGAGTCTTATTACGGGGACGGCGTCGTGACCGGATACGGGACGATCGACGGGCGGCTGGTCTATGTTTTCAGTCAGGACTTTACCGTATTCGGCGGATCCTTGTCCGAGACCTTTGCCGCCAAGATCTGCAAAGTGATGGACATGGCCATGAAGAACGGCGCCCCGATCATCGGGCTCAACGACTCCGGCGGCGCCCGGATTCAGGAAGCCGTCAACGCCTTGAGCGGCTACACCGAGATTTTCCAGCGGAACATCATGGCCTCCGGCGTGGTCCCGCAGATTTCCGCCATCATGGGGCCGTGCGCCGGTGGGGCGGTTTATTCGCCCGCTTTGACCGACTTCATATTGATGAACAAAGGCACCAGCTACATGTTCGTCACCGGGCCGAAAGTCGTGAAGACCGTCACCGGCGAAGAGGTGACCCAGGAGCAGCTCGGCGGCGCATCGATGCACTCCACTAAGTCCGGCGTGGCGCATTTCGTCAGCGAGACCGAAGAGGAAGCAGTCGCCATTATCCGGAAGCTCCTCAGCTACCTGCCCCAGAATAATCTGGAAGACGCCCCGCTGGCCGTTTGCACCGATGACATCGACCGCGTCGAAGACGCCTTGAACGAGATCGTGCCCGACAATCCGAACAAACCGTACGACGTGCTCGACGTGATCCACGCCATTGTCGACAACGGCGAATTCTTGGAATCCCAGCGGACTTTCGCTCCGAATATCGTGACCGGGTTTGCGCGGTTTAACGGCCAGAGCGTCGGAATTATCGCCAACCAGCCAAAATACTATGCCGGAGTGCTCGATATTAATGCCTCTCGGAAAGCGGCGCGGTTTGTCCGGTTTTGCGATGCCTTCAACATTCCGATCGTGACGCTGGTCGACGTGCCGGGCTTCCTGCCGGGGACGGCGCAGGAGTACGGCGGGATCATTACCCACGGGGCAAAGCTGCTGTTTGCTTATGGGGAAGCGACGGTGCCGAAAGTGACGGTTATTTTGCGGAAGGCATACGGCGGGGCTTATTGCGTGATGAGCTCCAAACACCTGCGGGGCGACCTGAACTACGCATGGCCCACCGCCGAGATCGCCGTGATGGGAGCCCAGGGCGCTGTCGAGGTTTTGATGGCCAAGGAGGCCAAAGGGATCGAAGACGACGCGAAACGGGCCGAATTCCTCGCCGAAAAAGAAGAGGAATATCGGCAGAAGTTCGCCAATCCGTATGTGGCGGCCAAGTACGGCTATATCGACGACGTGATCGAACCGCGGAACACCCGCTTCCGGATTATCCGGGCCTTGCAGTCGCTCGTGACCAAAAAAGTCGTCAACCCGCCGAAGAAACACTCCAACATTCCGTTGTAAGCCTGCGTGTTATGATGAAGAGACTCTTATTTTTGCTCGGCATCGCCCTCCTTTGTGCCGAGGGGTATGCGCAGGGGCTGAAGGACATACGGATCAACGAAGTGTTGGTCGACAACCGGAACAGCTACATCGACGACCACGGGAACCATGTGGGGTGGGTGGAGCTGCACAATACGGGCTATTCGAATGTGAACATCGGCGGCGCCTACCTGACGGTACGTCGGGGGGATGCCGCTCGGACGTATCGTATTCCGAAGAACGACGCCCGGACGCTGATTCCGCCGCAGGGGTATGTGATCTTCTTTGCGGACAGTTCGTCGAACCGCGGGACGTTCCACACCAATTTCGTGCTTGACGAGACGGGCTATCTGGCCTTTCTGGATCAGGGGCGGAACGTGGTGGACTCTATCGTTTACGACGTGGCGGCGCAGTCGCCGGACGTCTCGATCGGCTGGACGGACGATCCGGAGACCGGCGAAGAGCGTTTCGGCCAGTTGGCCGGAATCACGCCGTTGCAGGCGAATGAAATCGAAGAGCGCATGCCGGCTTCCGAGAAGTTCTTCCTGCGCGACCCTTCGGGCGCGGTGATGGCCATCACGGCTATGTCGGTGGTCTTCTCGGCGCTTGTCCTGCTCTACCTGATTTTCAAAAACGTCGGGCGCGGGATGACGCGGATGATGCGGGCCAAGGAACAGAAGGCGGTAGCGGCCATGCCGGAAGAGGTGAGGTCGACGATCGATCCGTCGGGACAGCTCCTGGGCGAGGAGATCGCGGCGATCGCGATCGCGCTGCGCAGGTACGAGGAGGATTTGCACGACATCGAGTCGCATGTCCTGACCATCAATCGGGTGGCTCGTGCCTACTCGCCGTGGAGCTCCAAGATTTATGGACTCAACAATCAACCTCTGCGGAAGTAACCCTACTCCATTTTTAACCGTTCGTTTATTTGCGCCTTATCTGGAGGGTACTGTTCTTTTTAACTTCGCTGCGCTCGTTTTCCTCCTCGCCGCTCGGCAATTTGCAAACTGCGTTTGCATTGCTCTCGCTGGCAGCGTCGGTTGTGAACAAAGAGAACCAGAAAAACTTTAGAGGATGCTTGCGCATCCTCAAGCTGCCGGCGGCCCAGCTCTCGGACTCTTCTTTGGGCCGGGGATTCTTCCGGGCGCGTTGGGGTAATTCCCACATTATACGCGCCCGGAGAACCCCGACCCAAAAGGAATCACGAAGACAGAGGACTGCGGAGCCTAAGGAGTAGCGTAGCTAACTAAAAGTTTTTGGTGCCGCTTTTTACAAAAAGCGGCAGTTCCCTGCGGGTAGACACAGATAAATGAAAGGATTGAGAAAAATAGAAACACACAGCGATGAAAGAGTATAAGATCAAGATCAACGGCAACGAATACGCCGTATCGATATCCAACGTCGAAGACAACACTGCGTTGGTGAACGTCAATGGCACCCAGTACGAAGTGGAAGTCGAAGGGATGAACGCCCCGAAAGTCGCCAAGACCCCCCGGATCGTCCAGCAGCCCGTGGCCGCTTCGGCTCAGGGCGATGCGCATCCCGCCACCGCCCGGACATCGAGTCCGGCCGCTACCGCCTCGGCATCCGCCGGAAACATCAAGTCCCCGCTGCCGGGCGTCGTGCTCGACGTGATGGTACAGGTCGGGGATGCCGTGAAGACCGGCCAGAAACTGATGATTCTCGAAGCCATGAAGATGGAGAACAACATCGACTCCGACCGCGACGGCACCGTCAAAGAGATCCGGGCCCGTAAGGGAGACTCCGTGCTCGAAGGCGACGTATTAATCACCATCGGATAACCCGCCAGCGCATACAGACACTATGGAGAACTACAGCTTTTGGGCCTTTATCGGCGAGAACATCCACCAGTTTCTCACCTACACCGGCTTTGCGAACGTGACCTGGGGGCATCTGATCATGATCGCCTTCGGTCTGGCTTTCATCTATCTGGCCATCGCCAAGAAGTTCGAACCCATGCTGCTGCTGCCCATCGGGTTCGGGATACTGGTCGGCAACATTCCGTTCGTGCCGGGGCTCCAGATCGGCGTGTACGAAGACGGATCGGTGTTGAACTACCTCTATTTCGGCGTTTTGAAAGGAGTCTATCCGCCCTTGATTTTCCTCGGGATCGGAGCCATGACCGACTTTTCGGCCTTGATCTCCAACCCGAAACTCATGCTCATCGGAGCTGCGGCGCAGCTCGGGATTTTCGGCGCCTATATCGCGTCGTTGGCCTTGGGCTTTAGCGCAGCCGAAGCCGGAGCTATCGGGATTATCGGCGGGGCAGACGGGCCGACCGCTATCTTCCTCAGCTCGAAACTAGCGCCGGACTTGATGGGGGCTATCGCTATTGCTGCCTATTCGTATATGGCCTTGGTGCCGGTCATCCAGCCGCCGATCATGAAACTCCTCACCACGAAGAAAGAGCGGCTCATTCGGATGAAACCGCCGCGCCAGGTGCCGCAGCGCGAGAAAATTCTGTTCCCGATTATCGGGATGCTCCTGACCTGTTTCCTCGTACCTTCGGGGCTGCCGCTGCTCGGGATGCTCTTCTTCGGCAACCTGCTGAAAGAGAGCGGGGTGACTAAGCGTTTGGCGACGACGGCGAGCGGGCCGCTGATCGACATCGTCACCATCCTGATCGGTCTGACCGTCGGAGCTTCGACGCAGGCTACGACTTTCCTGACGTGGAAATCGCTGGGAATCTTCGGGCTCGGGGCTGCTTCGTTCGTCGTGGCGACGTTCGGCGGGGTCTTGTTCGTGAAGTTCTTCAACCTCTTCCTCAAGGAGGGCAACAAGATCAATCCGCTGATCGGGAATGCCGGGGTTTCGGCAGTGCCGGACTCGGCGCGGGTGTCGCAGGAGGTGGGGCTGCACTACGATAAGACGAACTACCTGCTGATGCACGCCATGGGGCCGAATGTGGCGGGGGTGATTGGTTCGGCGGTCGCTGCGGGGATCCTGCTCGGCTTCTTGTCTTAATCGATTCTGTTTGTAGGTTGGCTGGAACTGCCGCTTTCTTGTAAGAAAGCGGCGCAAAGAACTTTCGTGATAGCTACGCTACTCCTTAGGCTCCGCAGTCCTCAGTCTTCGTGAATCTGTCGGGCTGGGTTTTCTCGGCGAGCGCGCTAATAACGGGCAAATAACCCAAGCGCGCTGCGCCGGAAAACCACAGCCCAACGAACCAACCGAGATTTAGGCCGCCGGCAGCTTGAGGATGCGAAGCATCCGTCTAAAGTTTTTCTGGTTCTCTTTGTTCACAAAGAGAACAGTACCCTCCACCCCGCAACCAGTAACAATTACAGTATATGGAAAATCCGATGGAGATCGGCGTCACCGGCGAGAAGATGCGCCTGTGGACCCAAGACCTCGTCAAGAAATACAAATCGCGCACCGTCGTGAACCGCGTTTCGATCGACGTCGAGCAAGGCGAGATCGTCGGTCTGCTCGGGCCCAACGGCGCCGGGAAGACCACTACCTTCTATATGACCGTCGGGCTGATCAAACCCAACGACGGCAAGATTTTTCTCAACGACCTCGAGATCACCAAAGAGCCCGTTTATCGGCGGGCACAGCTGGGCGTAGGGTACTTGGCACAGGAAGCATCGGTCTTTCGGCGGCTTTCCGTCGAAGATAACATCAAAGCCGTGCTCCAGATGACCGACTACTCCAAAGAGTACCAGCGCGAGCGGATCGAATACCTCATCAAGGAATTCTCCTTGCAGAAAGTGCGTAAGAGCCTCGGCCAGCAGCTCTCCGGCGGCGAGCGGCGGCGGACCGAGATTGCGCGCGCCGTGGCCATCAATCCCAAGTTTATCCTGCTCGACGAGCCGTTCGCCGGCGTCGACCCTATTGCCGTGGCCGAGATCCAGTCCATCGTCGCATCGCTCAAGGAGAAGAACATCGGCGTCATCATTACCGACCACAACGTCCACGAGACCTTGTCCATCACCGACCGCACCTATATATTGGTGGAAGGAAAAGTGATCCGTACCGGAACCGCCGAGGAGCTCGCAGCGGACGAATTCGTGCGACGCGTTTACCTCGGGCCCGACTTCGAATTGCGGAAAGTGCGAAAATAATTATCTGTCGGGCGAACATCGTAACGGATTTTTTAGTTACTTCGGAGTATAAACCTCAAATAAAACAGGCTTATGCTCCGAACTCTTTTTATCGGCCTGCTCGCCGCAGCGTGCGGCACAGCCGCTGCGGCCGGCCCGCAGAAATTCACGGTCGACGGCCGGATCGACGGCCTGCAACCCGGCGACACCATCCGCTTCGAGACCATTCAACTGCCCCGGTGGCAGTATCTCCCCGGCTTCGACATCGTCGTGAAGAGACCCGGCCGCTTCCGTTATAAAGGCACCCTGGAGCACGACCAGTACTACATGATGACCTACCACCCGAAGACCGGGAAAGTCAGAAAGAACGGTCGGGCCGGTAAGCCCGTAATCATCACCCCCGGCGACCGGATCACCGCGGTCGGAACCGCCGACGAGATCTATTACAGCGCCTGGGGCGGAGGCGTCTACAGCGACCCCGAGCTGGCCGAAGTGCTGCGCGTCGAGGACTCGCTGGGGCAGGTGCGCGGCAGCTACCTCCGGCGGTACGCAGAGCTCATGGAGCAGAAAGATACCCTCGCCGCTCGGGAGTGTGGCAAGAAATTCAACCTCTTTTACGACGACAATCGCGCCGCTGTCGACCGCGTGCGGACATTGAACCGCAACTATCGGAAAAACCATCCCGACGGGACACTCTACCTGCTCGTCGAAGAGATTCCGGGACTCAGCTACACCCCGGTGGACAAGGCCCGCGCCACCTTCGACACCTACTCCGAAGCGCTCCGCGAGAGCTATTTCGGGCAGCTCTATGCCCGCTACATGGAAGCCATGGCCCGACTGGCCGTCGGACAGCCGGGGCCCGACTTCACCGTCACCACCGTCGACGGACGCACCCTCACCAAAGCCGATTTCCGCGGGAAATACCTCCTGATGTACCACTGGGGGATGTGCCCCGGTTCGATCGCCATCGACCGCTACGTGCGGGAACTCTACGACGAATACCATGCGCAGGGCTTCGAAGTGATGGGACTCACCCAGTCGATCGACGTTATTCGGAAAGTATACGAATCCCTGCCCGCAGACCGTCCCACCCCGGCGAGCGGCACCGACGATATCCGTCCGGTATTGGCCCGGATGGTCGAACACCCCTGGATCGAAGTCGAATTGGAGACCGATCATCCCGAAAACCAGGCCCTGACCGAAGCCTATGTCATTCAGGGCTTGCCCTTCTTCGTCTTCCTCGGGCCCGACGGGAAGATACTGGCCCGCGAATTCCACCAAGCCTTTCAGGATGCCGTCCGCATACTGAACCGCGAGCTCGGCGGCGGCAAAGACGAGTAGCCGGCCTATTCGATCGACAATCCATACGACGCGAGCAGCCCCTCGAGGCCATCGCGCGAGAATCTGGCACCCCGCATTCGATTGATTGCGGGGTCTATCGTATATTGGAACGCCGTTCGGAAATCCGCCTTCTCCAGTTTGCACCCGTCAAACAGCGTCCGTTCCAGATCGCATCCCGAAAAATCCGCCTGTGTCAGGTCGCACTCCGAGAAGAAACACTCTTTCGCCGCACCCCCAGTGAACACCGTTCTCGGCATCTTCAGGTCATGAAACGAACAGAAACTGAGGTGACAGTTCCGGAACGCCACCGAAAAGCCGAACTTGCGGCACCGGCCGAAATCGACACCCCGCACCTCGCACTCCTCGAACACCGCCTCCCGCATGCCGGTCTCCTCGAACTCCGCCATCCCGAACCGGCACTTTTCGAACCGACACTCCGTAAAGTCGAAATCCGAGAAGCGGGCCCCCGTGAAGTCGCACTCCCGGAAAATGCACCCCTCGAACTCCCGTCCCGGCAGAGCCTCCGCCCCGCAGATTTTGTGTAATACCTTGTCGTAAATCATAGCCGTCGGCACCAAAAATAGCGGATTTTCGCAAAATTCCTTACCTTTGCCTCTCTTTATTCATGCACAATACAAAACCGGATATTCTCCTATGAACGTAGCCAGAGAAAACCTCGAAAACCAGACCGCCCTGCTTCGCGTCACCGTCGGCGAAGCCGATTACAAGGAACAGGTGGATAAGCAGCTCAAAGAGTACAAACGCAAGGCCAACGTGCCGGGCTTCCGTCCCGGGATGGTGCCCATGGGGGTCATCAACAAGATGTATCGCAAAGGGGTGCTGGCCGATGTCGCCTATCGGAAAGCCACCGACGCAGCGTTCGAATATATCAAGGAAAACAACATCGAAACCGTCGGCGACCTGATGCCGTCCGAGACGAAACAGGGAGACCTGGATTTCGAAAACGGCACCGACTTCGAGTTCGTCTACGAGATCGGCCTCGCCCCCGAGATCGACCTCGCGCTGACCAAGAAAAACAGCGTGACCAAATACGTCATCGAGCCGAACGACGACATGCGGAAAGGTTTTCGGAGCAACTACATGCGGCGTTTCGGGAAACTCGTGGACGTAGACGTCGTGGCCGACGAAGAGGCCCTGACCGGGACCCTGACCCAGGGGGACGATGTTAAAATCGAAGATGCGTACGTCGGGCTGATCAGTATGGACGAAAAAGCCCGGAAGCCGTTTATCGGGAAGAAAGTCGGAGACGCTGTCGAAGTGGATGTCAACGAGATTTATAAGACACCGTCGCAGCGGGCATCGATTCTCGGCGTGAAAGAGGCCGAGCTGGAGGGGATGAACCCGAAATATACCTTCACCATCACCCAGATTCGGAAATTCGCCGAACCGGAGATGAACGAAGAGTTCTTCAAACTCGCGTTCCCGGCCGGAGATGTGACCACTCCGGAACAGTTCGACGCCCGGATCGATGAACAGGTGCGCGGCGAACTGGCCAAGGAGACCGAGTACAAGTTTACGACCGACCTGCGGAAATACCTGCTGGAAAAGACCAAACTCGCATTGCCGGAGGCGTTCCTCAAGGATTGGCTCTACCGGGTGAACGAAGGCAAATTCTCGATGGAAGAGATCGAAAAGGATTTTCCGCAGTTCCTCGACATGATCCGTTGGGACATGATCCGTCGGAAAGTGATGAAAGACAACAACCTCGAAGTGACTCAGGAGGATGTCAAGGCCGGGGCTCGGGATGTGGCGATGATGCAGTTCCAGTACTACGGGATGCACACCGTGGCGGACGATATGCTCGAGAACTTTGTCGGCTCGATCCTCGGGAACAAGGAAGAGGTGCGTAAGATTTACGACACCGTAGCGGAGCGGAAAGCCGTCGCTGCGATTGCCGACCAGATCAAAGTGAACGAAAAGACCGTTACGCCGGAGGAGTTCCAGAAGCTGGCGTAGTGCTGCGAGCTCGTTTGTCGCGAGTCTTTTAGTGACGATAGCGCTTTGTCCGTCGCCGTTTCGACCTCAGGTCGAAACGGCGACGTTTTTTGCGTCCGCTGGGTTCGCCTTTTTAAAGCGGTGCGCGGACGAAGGATTGGGCTGTCGGCAGCTTTAGGATGCGTCAGCATCCGTCTAAAGTTTTTTCGGTTCCTTTTGTTCACAAAAGGAACAGTACCCTCCCGTAGGACAGACGCGCGCCCGCCTTAGGAGGGAGATCGTCAAAATGTGCTGGCACGTTTTGACAAGATTTCCCCCGGCGCGCCAAAAAACGGCGGAGCGAAAGCGGAGCCGCAGTGAGGTTGACACGGGGCAGAGCTTTGAGCTGGTTCTTGCGACCCTTTAGGGTCGCGCGGGCCGAAGCCTCCCGTCGCGGAGGCCCGCAACTCACGTTGCTGTAGGCCCCGCAGGCTTCGGCCCACCCAAGAGAGTAGGGTAGTCCCAGCCCCTTGTCCCCGGCCCACTCCTTCCCCGTTTATTCCGAGAGGCAACGCAACTGGACACCGTGGGCGCGGTAGCCGGAGCTGTTGGGGTTGATCCGTTGGGTATAGAAGCTCAAAAATGTGCCGTAGATGCGGTTGGTGCCGCCGACTGCGGGCGACCAGCTGAATCCGCCGTAGCCGACGTTGTCGGGTTGGCCTCCTCGTCCATAGTAGCCGCAGTCGCGGAAGCCCGGGGCGGGGTACCAGGCGAGCGGGGTTCCCTCGCCCGAGGTGCTTACCTTGTAGAGACGACCGTTGGTGGCTTTGTAGTCTCCTTTGCCGTAGGATTCTCCGGGAACGCCGTCGGAGTAATAGGGGAATGTTCCATTCAACGGCGTGGTGGCGTCCCGCGTAAAGTCAGACCCAATTGCAGACCCGATTGCGCCGCGCCCAGACGAACAGTCGGAATCGTTCTCCCCTCCATATGTGTCATGTTTCGCAAAAAAATGCTATTTTTACCCTTTCTCAACACCCATCGAATGGACTACAAAAAAGAATTCGAACGATACGCACGACTCGGCCGCGGCATCTCGTCGCTCGCCATGCACCGCTACGACCGGCTCACAGCCGAATATATCTCGCCCACCATCATCGAAGAACGACAACTCAACGTCGCCACCATGGACGTCTTCTCGCGCCTGATGATGGATCGCATTATCTTTCTCGGCGTGCCGATCTACGACGATGCCGCCAATATCATCCAGGCCCAGATGCTTTTTTTGGAGTCGAACGACCCGAAAAGCGACATTCAGATCTACCTCAACACCCCCGGCGGCTCGGTGTCGGCCGGGCTGGGGATTTACGACACCATGCAGATCATCTCGCCCGATGTGGCGACCACCTGTACCGGTATGGCCGCTTCGATGGGCGCCATTCTGCTGACCGCCGGAACCAAAGGAAAACGATCCGCCTTGCAGCACTCGCGGATCATGATCCACCAGCCCCTGGGCGGCGTCGAAGGGCAGGCCAGCGACATCGAAATCACCGCCCGGCAGATCCTCAAGACCAAAGAAGAGCTCTACCACATACTGGCCGAGCACAGCGGCGTAACCGCCGAAAAGATCGAACAGGACGCCGACCGCGACTTCTGGATGACCTCGGCCGAAGCCGCCGAGTACGGGCTGATCGACGGCGTGCTGACCAAACGGGAAGGGCTGTAATCGCCTCCCTCTTACCGATTTTATTCGAGACCTATGGCAGAAAATAATAACAAACAGGAACACTGTTCGTTCTGCGGCGCTCCGGCGGCGCAGGTCGGGATGATTATCCACGGACAGGAGGCGATGATCTGCAACAACTGTGTGGAACGCGCCTGGGAGATGGTGCGCGAGGAGATGGAGAGCCGCGTGCGGAACGAAGCCGCCTCCACGATCGGCGAGGCGATGGCCTTGTATACCCCCCAGTCCATCAAAGAGTTTCTCGACCGCTATGTGATCGGGCAGGAACGAGCCAAGAAATACATCTCGGTGGCCGTTTATAACCACTACAAACGGCTGATGCACAGTTTGACCGATCCGCAGGATACGGAAGATTCGGACATCGAGCTCGACAAATCCAACATCCTGCTGGTGGGCGAGACCGGGACAGGGAAGACTTTGATTGCGCGGACGATTGCGCGGCTCTTGAATGTGCCGTTCGCCATCGTGGACGCCACGGCGCTGACCGAGGCGGGATATGTGGGCGAGGATGTCGAGAGCATTCTCTCGCGGCTGTTGCAGGCGGCGGACTACGACGTCGCCGCGGCGGAACGCGGGATCGTCTTTATCGACGAGATCGACAAGATCGCCCGCAAGAGCGACAACCCCTCCATCACGCGCGACGTCTCGGGCGAAGGGGTGCAGCAGGCCCTGCTCAAGATACTGGAGGGGACGGTGGTCAATGTGCCGCCGCAGGGGGGACGGAAACACCCCGATCAGAAATATATCCAGGTCAATACCCGGAACATACTTTTTGTGGCGGGCGGCGCGTTCGACGGGGTGCAGAAGAAGATCGCCCAGCGGCTGAACACGCGCGTTGTCGGATACGGCCAGCAGCAGAAAATCGCCGAGGTGGATCGTGAGAATCTGTTGCAGTACATCACGCCGAAAGACTTGCGGAGCTTCGGGCTGATTCCGGAACTGATCGGGCGTCTGCCGGTGCTGACCTATCTGGAGCCGCTGGGACGCGAGGCGTTGAGGCGGATTCTGACAGAACCGAAAAACGCCATCGTCAAACAGTATGTTCGGTTGTTCGAGCTGGACGGGGTCAAACTCTCGTTCGATCCGGAGGTGCTGGACTACATCGTGGACAAGGCGATCGAATACAAACTGGGAGCCCGTGGGCTGCGCTCGATCTGCGAGGCGATCATGATGGATGCGATGTTCGAGGTGCCGGCGTCGAAACGGAAAACGTTCCGCGTGAAACTGGACTATGCACGAGCAAGGGTCGAAGCCATGCAAGTCGCTTAAAACAAGTATTCATTCGTTCTTTTTCTGCTCCTAACCGGCCGGAACCGTACCTTTCTTGAAAGAAAGGTACCCAAAGAACTTTTGCAGAGGTCGTCCCCATGGGACGACCACGGGTTATCTCCGCCTCGTTCGTTGGGCTAAGATTTTCAGGCGAGGCGCGCGTGGGGTTCTCGCCCATTATTAGCGCGCTCGCCGAAAATCCAGCCCAACCCAATCGGGCAGACACGGCCAGAGCATCCCGCAGGGATGCGCTCTGAAGTTTTTT